>JBHJOU010000392.1:0-11463 GCA_050329355.1 Rivularia sp. (in: cyanobacteria) | reverse complement strand
CCATCGGACTTCATAAACATTAATTTAACACCGGGTAATTGACTAGCTACAGAGTCAACATAGCGACGTAAAATAGGAGTTAAATACGCATCAACAACCGTTGTATCTCCCCGACTAACTAACTTCATTAACGGGCTAACTTCGTGAGAAACCGATATTTGAGTGAATCCCACTTCACGAGCAATTGCAACCAGTTGTTGCTCATGTTGCGGATAATTGTAACTATGCATCAACACAATTGCACAGCTACGAATTCCCCTATTGTAAACTGCTTGTAAATCTTTTCTTACTTCTTCAATATCTACCGGAATTAACTCATTCCCTTTGGCATCATGCCGCTCATTTACTTCAATTACCTGCTCGTAAAGCATACTTGGTAAAACAATATGACGGGCAAAAATATCGGGACGATTTTGATAACCAATTCGCAACGCATCTTTGAATCCCTTAGTAATTAAAAGTAAAACGCGATCGCCCTTTCTTTCCAACAGTGCATTTGTCGCGACAGTAGTACCCATTTTTACCACTTCAATTTCTGAGGTGGGAATAGGTTCGTTTGATGAAAGTCCGATAATATCGCGAATACCTTGAATTGCGGCATCTGGATAACATTCGGGATTTTCGGAAAGTAACTTATAAACGATTACCCATTGTTGGTTAGCAAGAGGAACAATTAAAAAGCGCTGGGGATGATTTGCGAGTTGATTAATGATAATTTGATTGTCAGTAACAGCGACAATATCAGTAAAAGTTCCACCCCTGTCTGCAAAGACTTTTAACATAGTTTTGGATTTTGGATGTTGTAGAAGTAGGTTATTTAAAACCATAGATGATGGGAGACGTAGCAGTGCGGAATCTCTACAAGAGTTATCGTTATTTAACAAACATTTTTACGAGAAGTTGCCCTCAGACTGGAAGTCTGGGGCTAGAGAAACAAAGCCCACCTGCGTGGGCTAAGTTAACGGATTTAATATAAGATGTTTCAAAAGGAGTATTCGTAATAAATAGTAGGTTGGGTTAAAGGCGCAAAATAATTTGATGATTTACGAGAGATAAAGATCCGCCGTAACCCAACATTTAAACTTTGTTTTTAAATAAATGTTATGTCGCAGTTATTAGAAGCTTTGAATCGAATTGCTGAATTATCTCCTGATGCTATCAAACCAGGAGTTACAACTGAGCAAATTGATGAATATTTACGTTATTACTATGACGTAAACTTTAGATTACCAGAAGAATTCTATGAATTTTACCAGTTTAGTGATGGCTTAGATACTAACTTTGCTTTAATCTTCAATCTGTGGCAGGCAATAAAGTATTATAGCGAAGAAAGAGAAAAATTTGGCTATTATGAAAACTCACCTTTTAAATAATTATCTACAGTTCTTTCCAAGCTTCATCTTCTTCGGGTTCCAACCAAATTTTGTTTAACGATGATTCACTTAAATTGAGAAAGTCTTCTACTAAGTTTTGAGTATCATCAGTTTCGGTAACTTGTACCTTTTTAACCGGAATTTTATCTTTAGTCATGATATTTTATTGTTTGCGTTTGCCTTGTATATTACCTTGAGAGATGAGGAGTTATATCAATCAGCTAAAATAGCTTATATAGCTTTACACGAGAGAATCGGCAATGAAAATTAAAGCGGTAATTTGGCAAGAAGATGATGTATGGTGCGGTTCTGTACCAGCTTTACCCGGTTGTCACACTTGGGGTAATAGTTACGAACATTTGCTGGAGATGTTAGAAGATGCTATCCAAGGTTGGTTGGAAGTTGCGAGCGAAAGAGAACAGGTAGATCCACAGAAGCAATTAGTTGAATTATCCCTATGAAAGCTGTTTCAGGAAAAACAATGTGCAAGATTCTTGAACGGCAAGGTTGGGAGCTAAAAAGAATCACTGGTAGTCATCACATTTATTCTAAAGAAGGAATAGATGAAATAATCTCTGTTCCCGTTCATAGCAATCGCGATTTACCAATTGGTACATTGAAAAGTATTATGAAAGATGCAGAACTTGAGGAAGAAGATTTAAGTTGATAGCATTTTTATAATAACTAAAAAAATGGTGCCGTACTCTACTACGAACACCAGCCTACAAAATTCACTTATTATTCTTTATTCTTCTTTCTCAACTTCCCTTGCTGCTAAATATTCATACATTTTCCAACGTTGACTTACTTCTGTTTCCGCTTCTTTCATCAATCGTTGTGCAATTTCTGGTTTACTTTTCTTCAACATTTGAAAGCGATTTTCTTTATACATCGATGCTTCTGGAGAATTTTTTGGTTGACGCATATCTAGCTGCAAGGGATTTTTACCTTGTTTAACTAAATCGGGATTATAACGATATAGCAACCATCTTCCCGATTCCACTAAAGCTTTTTGATTACTCATTGCTGTCGTCATATCTATTCCGTGAGCAATACAATGACTATAAGCAATAATTAATGATGGTCCTTCATATGCTTCCGCTTCTAAAAATGCTTTGAGAGTATGTTCATTAGAAGCACCTAATGCTACACTCGCTACATAGATATTTCCGTAGGTCATAGCCATCAATCCCAAATCCTTCTTCGCTGCGGGCTTACCACTAGCGGCAAATTTAGCAACTGCCGCTTTAGGAGTAGACTTAGATGATTGACCGCCAGTATTAGAATACACCTCAGTATCCATCACCAAAACATTAACATTGCGACCACTTGCAAGTACATGATCAAGTCCACCAAAATCAATATCATAAGCCCAACCATCACCACCAACTATCCAAACACTCTTCTTAACCAGATAATCAGCAAGCGATTTTAGATTTTGGATTTTGGATTTTGGATTATTACTTCCAACGCTCTCCTTACTTCTTACCTCAGCGCCCTCAGCGTCTCTGCGGTTTATTAACTCTTCCAGTTTTTCCTTCAACAACCCAACTCTTTCTCTTTGTTCCCAAATATCAGCTTCCGATTTCTGAGATGCCTTCAAAATCGATTCCGCTAACCCAGGAGCAACTACACCTTGAGCAGCCAATTCCCGCAACAACTCCGCAGCATATTCAGCTTTCTTATCCACCGACAAACAGAAACCAAAACCGAATTCTGCATTATCTTCAAACAAACTATTTGACCAAGCCGGGCCTCTACCTGCAGCATTTTTCGTCCAAGGAGTAGTCGGCAGATTTCCCCCAAAAATAGACGAACATCCCGTAGCATTGGCAATAATAGCGCGATCGCCAAATAGCTGACTCAGTAATTTTAAGTAGGGTGTTTCGCCACATCCAGCACAAGCACCAGAAAATTCAAATAAAGGTTCTTGTAATTGTTGTTGACGAATTTGATTTAATTTCAGCTTATTTCTATCTTTTAACGGTAAATTAAGAAAATAATTCCAGTTTTCTGTTTCCTGCTCTCGTAAAGGCAATTGTGCTTCCATATTTATTGCTTTACGTTCATAATTATTTTTATCTTTTGCAGGACAAATATCGACACAAATAGTACATCCAGTACAGTCAGCAGGAGCTACTTGGATAGTAAACTTTTCTCCCGCAAAAGCTTTATCTTTAGCATCAGTAAATTTAAAAGTTGCCGGAGCATTACTCAACTCACTTTCCTGATAAACCGATTCGCGAATCGCAGCATGAGGACAAACCATGACGCATTTACCGCACTGTACGCAGATATCCGCTTCCCAAACCGGAATCTCTTGAGCTACATTACGTTTTTCTAATTTGGAAGTACCAGTAGGAAAAGTTCCGTCAGCGGTAAATACACTTACGGGTAATTCATCTCCTCTTCCAGTCATCATTTTTTGCAGCGCAGATTCTGGGAGACGTAGCAATGTTACGTCTCTACATTGAACAACGTCAGATTTATTAACCTCGACTTTATGCAAGTTTTCCAGGGTATTATCTACTGCTTGTAGATTCATTCCGACAACTTGATCGCCTTTTTTACCGTAGGTCTTTTTAATTGCGGATTTAATTTTTTCTATCGCTTCATCTTGCGGTAAAACACCCGCTAAAGCAAAGAAACAGGTTTGCATTATCGTATTAATTCGTCCATTCATGCCGCTTTCACGAGCGACTTGATTAGCATCAATAACGTAAAATTTTAGTTGCTTTTCAATAATTTGTTGTTGTACTTTTGCCGGAAGATATTTCCATACGGTATCTACATCATAAGGACTATTTAATAAGAAAGTCGCCCCAAATACCGCACTTTTAAGGACATCAACTCGTTCTAAAAACGTCCATTGATGACAACCGATAAAATTAGCTTTATCGATTAAATATGTTGAACGAATTAGTTGAGAACCAAAACGCAAATGAGAAACCGTCATCGAACCCGATTTCTTAGAGTCGTAGACAAAATAGCCTTGAGCGTAATTGTCTGTTTCCTCACCAATAATTTTAATAGAATTCTTATTTGCTCCGACTGTACCATCGGCACCCAGTCCATAAAACATTGCTCTAACAACGTTATCCGGCTCTGTCGAAAAGCTGGCATCATAAGTTAAGGAACGATGAGTCAAGTCATCATTAATACCAATTGTAAAATTAGACTGCGGTTTTTGCTGAGCTAAATTATCGTAAATAGCCCGTACCATTGCCGGGGTAAATTCCTTAGAAGAAAGTCCGTAACGTCCATTGACGATTTGAGGAAAACTCTCCTTATCCCAAGCTTGATAAATCGCCGTTACAACATCCAAATACAACGGTTCCCCAACACTACCAGGTTCCTTAGTGCGATCGAGAACAGCAATCGATTTTACCGTATTAGGTAAAGCTTTAACAAATAACTCCGCGTCGAAAGGACGGAACAACCGAACTTTGACAACCCCTAATTTTTCACCACGAGCATTGAGATAATCGATAGTTTCATGTACCGTTTCACAACCGGAACCCATCAACACGATTAACTGTTCCGCATCGGGAACACCATAATATTCAAATACACGGTAATACCTACCAGTGCATTTTCCAAACTGATCCATTACCTGTTGGACTATTCCGGAACAAGCATCATAATAAGGATTAATCCGTTCGCGGGCTTGAAAATAAACATCGGGATTTTGCGCTGTACCTCGTAAAACCGGATTATCAGGAGTTAAAGCGCGGTTTCTATGGGCAAATACTAATTCATCATCAATTAAAGCCTCTAAATCTGCTTGTTGTAAGAGTTCTACCTTTTGAATTTCATGGGAAGTGCGGAAACCGTCAAAAAAGTGCAGAAATGGTACTCTGGCTTTGAGAGTCGCAGCTTGAGCAATCAGAGCAAAATCGTGAGCTTCCTGTACCGAAGCCGAACACAACAAAGCGAAACCCGTCGCACGAGCAGCCATAACATCACTTTGATCGCCAAAAATCGATAGAGCATGAGTTGCTAAAGAGCGAGCTGCAACATGAATTACAGCGCTGGTGAGTTCCCCGGCAATTTTGTACAGGTTGGGAATCATCAACAGCAATCCCTGAGATGAAGTAAAAGTGGTAGTCAAAGAACCCGTTTGTAAAGCACCATGTACCGCAGCCGCAGCACCACCTTCACTTTGCATCTCTACCACACTCGGAACAGTACCCCACAAATTGGGATTACCTCCCGCAGCCCAGGTATCAGCCCATTCACCCATAGATGAAGAAGGAGTAATCGGGTAAATCGCAATCACTTCATTCAAGCGGTAAGCAATCCGAGCAACCGCTTCATTTCCATCGATAGTTGCAAATTTTGGCATAATTTTTTCTATAAATACAGGAATCCGATTTGAGGGGAGTAGGGAATAGAAAAAGTGATACTAAATTCAAAGTTTTAATTATTATCGATAAAATAAACCCTGATATACCAATATCTCATCCGGGATGATAAATTTCTCAAGACTTATTATGTAATGTACTCAATATAGAAAAACCTAGATATTCAAGGGTTTATAAAGGGTTTATAAAAGATTTATATAATTAAAAAAAAATATCGGGGTAGAGGTTCGGGTTAATCGGTGGGGTAAGAAGTCGGGTTTTTATGACTATGAAAGTGGGGATTACGGATATTTCTGTGAAAAACCCGACTTCATAATCTACACCTTACTTACAAAAAAATAGTCCACCTTCGTGGACTTTGTTTGTGTAGACGCGGTAACAAAACGCCGGTTATAATCAAATACCGAATCGGGATAATTAATCAATCTTAATCGTAATTATTCAGGTAATTCAAATTTCGGAGAACCAGTTTCTTCGGAAATTCGCTCGATTTCAAAATTTTCTATATTGCTTTCAAAACGGTTAAATGTAACTCGAATTTCTTCATAACCAATCGCACTAGAAGCTCCTCTTGAGCTACTACACTTAACTCGCATTAAAGTTTGAAAACCACCAAATTCATCGTTAATATAAAATCTGCGAGTACAATCATAACCAATAAAGTTTTCCAATGCCAATTGATTGAGCGCAGCTACTCCCATTCGACTATCAATTAATGATTTAATTTCATCAATTTCCTGTTGCGGAGTCATTTTACGCCATTTATTTGGAGACATATTATTACCTAAAATTTCATTTAATTTAGACCAAGTTTTTGTACCAACAATTCCATCAGCAACTAATCCTTGAGCGCGTTGAAATTTAATCACAGCATCTTTAGTCGCACTTCCAAAAACACCATCAATCGCACCTGAATAAAAATTCAGTTTTTTCAATCCTTCTTGCAGTTTGACAACTTCTTGTCCTCTAGAACCTTCTTTAAGTACTGTAGATGTAGCATTCATAGTTTTCTCCTTGATAAATTTATTTATATTCTGTGTGTCTGTATTTAGAATCACTCCCCAGTTAGTTGATTCCGCATTTTCAACAATCAGATTTCGTAAATTTATTTATAGTACCGATAGATTATTTTGTATAAAACCATCACATAGCAACAGGGCGATCGCTGTCAGTTGCAGGTGTTCAGGTTGTAGGTTGGGTTATATCGTTTCCGTTTGTATCGGAATGATTTAGATTTTCTTTTTTCCTCTTTTCTCTGCGTCTTTGCGGTTGTTTTTAGCATTCCGGTGTAATCGGAATTAATATTAGACACGAAAATAAATTATTTTATTACGAATAAATCGTTTTATCGTGTCGTAACCCAACAGCGATATTTTGGGCAGACGATGAATATTGTGTTTTTAGAAAATGATTGTGATGAGCATACCTTTTTTTATTCCAAGATATCTTTAATAATATTTTTCAATTCTTTATCGCCAGGACGTTTTGCAAATTGTTCGTGGCTGTAAATCCATACGGGTTTAATGATGAATTCTACATCATTAACTAAATACATCAATCTTATTTGTCCGGAAGCACCTTTTCCAAACTGAAATTCCAACTTATGAAATGTCCAACCTTCTGGTAATTTAATTTTTCCAGGTAAAGGTTCTTTACGAGACTTTATTGGATACTGCTCTTCAATCAAATTTTCCAATATTTCAACAACAATTTCACTAAAATCATTCCCGTAAAGCTTCGCAAGTTTTTTGAATGAGCGCTTAAAATTACCTGTTTCCTCAATCGAGAAGGGAGTTAAGCCAGTCACGCACTTCTCCTTTACCAACATGATTTGAAGATTCTTCTGTCAAAGCATCCTGCAATATTTTAGACATTACAGGTTCATATGTAGGGTTTTCCCGTTCTATTAAATCTAGTTTTTTATGACCTAATGCTTTCATATCTTCAAGTAAAATTGGTTCCTTTGAAGCTGCTTGAGGTGCTAAACCTTTACGAGCTTTTATCCAAGGGAACTCACCGTGAGTCATACCACTCAAGCTATAAGCATGATAACCACCAAAATATTCCCAGACTTCCTCCAGCAATGATTTTTTTTCTTCCGGTATTGCTTTTAAGGATTCTTCTTTTTCGGGAATAGGTAATTGTTTTGCTTCAAATTCGCTGTAAAATCGATAAGCAGGCGGACATACCGGACCATAGCGCCATGCTTGGATTTCATCATCAAATAATGGCTCATCGTACAGCGCTAAATGCAAACTTTGGGCGTAATATAAAAGCTTCTGAACCTTCATATTGGTCATTTCAGCTTCTATCCCGTCCTCATAAGCTTTGATAATAAAGTAGCGAGCCACATCTATAGGATTATTCATACTCAGACCCAGCATACCTTGCACTACTTGCAAATACTATTATAACTGAGAAAGGGAAGCATATAGTACTAAAGTACTTAATTACTACTAATTCATATAAACTTTTATTGATATTGTTTTGCTTCGTTACTAGTTGCTTTACGTGCCGAAATTATCTGAATTTGTTTAATGTTGAGGTAGATTTTATTTTAGCCAATCTACAAACGCTCACAAATAACTACAAAAATATCAAAATTAACTCGACATTTTTCTAACTCATCTGAACTTAGCATATAAGCTAAGGGGAGATGACCAGGTGCTGCTGTTTTTAATGAGTCATATAAATCAACATAATATAACCAATCTCCCTCTTTTCGCCAATCGACTAAATCGCCAAATTTACTAACAGTGCTAGAAAAGAAATAAGGATAAAATAAATAATTATCATCTTTCAAAATAGTTTTAAGAATTCTTTTTTGAACGCTAAAACCAAAGCGCCCATTACTATGTTTTTTCCAAAGATTATCTATATTCTTTAAATATTTTTTGGGAATAACTTTTATGTGTTCTTCGACTATGCAATCAGGAGGGTCGTCTTTATATTCATGATGAGCGGGTAACTCATTTTGGGCTATTGCATATATAATTTTTGCTGTTTCCCAATCAGCTTCTTTCCACTTCTTACATTGAAGCAGTTCATTTAATGTATGGAAATCCCCACCTATCACATCAGTGAAGTTTCTAGATGAAGAATAGCTGTATGATGTTGCCGTTTTCACTACTTCTTGAGCTATTTCTTTGTCACTTGCAGCATTATTTTTCTTGCTGAAAGATTTTCTCCATCTACGAAGAGTTTTCTTGACTTTAGGCTTATTTAATGATTCTTCTTCTAGTTCCCTGGCTATTTCTTTTTCTGCATCTTCTTGACTACAGCCTTGATTTTTTAAATGTTCTACTAGCTCGCTAAGTTGATTAGCTACCTCTGTAAAATCATTATTAATATTTATTTGATTACCATGTATTTCTATAAAATCACCATGAATATTTTCGTTTAAATTTCCTTCTATGTAAATAGTCCTTTCTTGATCTACTAGATTTTCTTCCAATAGATATTCATCATCTAAATCTTCGTCTAATTGCCTTTTTTTATTTATCCATCTTTTGAAAGATAAAAAACAAACTGTTCCAAATAATAAAATACTGAAAATAATAGCAATAGCCAATATTATATTATTATAATTAGATGAAATCCAGTTTTTTAGGTCTGTAAAAAGTTTATATATCCAATTAAAAAGAGCCTCAGTTGCGTGTTTAAATACAATTACAAACAAAAAACTGTATAGTATTTTCTCTATGAATGAAAATCCATTGAACAGAATAAATAACCGTTTGAATATGTTCATTATTTCACTTCGGATATTCTTTCTATGGCAAAGGTATACCAGACAATCTCAAAGCTAATTTTATTACTTCTATTGCCGCTTCTCCGATAACACTACTTGTTGCGGTATCGCGCACATACTGCCCCAGCTTTATCATTTTACTTTTCGCTTTTGGGTCGCTCTTTGCTTGATTTGCCCAATTGTTGGCAACTTTATGTTGAGCATCAGTTGAACTATATCCTTGAGACTGTAACTGAGTTAATAATTGTTGTATTTGAGCCGCAGCTTCAGATAAGTCCTGGCTCATGTTGATTTGGTCGCCATGTATTTGTGTGTAACCGCCTTGTATAAACTGGTTGAGATTACCACCAATACTACCAATGTTATATATGTTTTTATTGTCGTCAGCCATGCTAAATCTTAATAATAGCGATTTTATAACTATATATCTTTACCAGTTTATACTACAATTATATGTGATCAAAATCACTATGAATAAAAAGCAGGTAGGTTGGGTTAGACACGAAAATAAATTTGTTGATTACGAGTAAATGATTTTATCGTGTCGTAACCCAACATCGATATTTTAAGGAGACGATGAATATTGTGTTGTTAGTTTTAAGATGTAAAACTGCCTACAAATTATGATGTTGGGTTACGACGGAATCAAATTCTCTGCATTTATGCTCAATATTATTCGCCCGTCTAACCCAACCTACAAGAATCAACCCAAACTCGCTTTCAAATCACCTTTAGCTTTCTCCAATGCTTCCGCTAATTTACTCGCATCCCTTCCCCCAGCTTGAGCTAAATTTGGTCTTCCACCACCTCCACCACCGCACATTTTAGCGACAGCACCGATAAATTTACCTGCCTGTACGCCTTTTTTGTTAATATCTGCACCAAATGCTGCTACTAAACTAACTTTTCCTTCTTCAATTGCGGAACCTAAAACTACTGCTGCATTGTTACCGATTTTCTGCTGCAATCTTTCGGCTGCTGTTTTTAAGGATTCTGCGTCTACTCCTTCCATTTTGGCAACTATATATTTAAATTCGCCTACTGATTCAACTGTTTCTAACAAACTGTCGGATTTAGCGATCGCCATTTGTCCTTTGATTTTCTCGATTTCTTTCTGTGCGTTTCTCAGTTCGGTTTGCAGTGCAGTAATTCGATCGGGGATTTCTTCGGGTTTAATTTTGAATCTCTCACTTAAATCTTTGACTACATTATCCCGCACATTCAGGTAATCTAATATTGCGGGTCCGGAAACGGCTTCAATCCGCCGCACACCTGACGATATACCGGCTTCGGAAATTATTTTAAATATTCCTATCTCGGCAGTATTACTGACATGAGTCCCGCCACAAAGTTCCATTGACACACCTTGAAAGTCAATGACTCGCACTTCATCACCGTATTTTTCGCCGAACATAGCTACTGCACCTCTAGCTTTTGCTTCTGCTAAGGGTAAGGTTTCAATTTTGGCGGCATGAGCTTCGGCGATCCAATTATTAACTTGTGCTTCAACAGCAAGGACTTCTTCGGGTGTCATGTTGCGGGGACAGTTGAAGTCAAAGCGTAATCGATCGAAGTTTACCAAGGAACCTGCTTGAGAGATGCTCTCATCGACGATTTTTTTTAATGCAGCTTGGAGTAAGTGAGTTGCGGTGTGGTTAGCTTGAGCGCGACGACGACAAGCGCGGTCGATTTGAGCAGTTACAGAATCTCCTACTCGGATTGTACCGCGTTCGATGCGTCCAAAGTGAACAAAAAAGTCGGATTCTTTTTTCACGTCTTCAACTCTGACGACGATACCATCACCGCTGATATAACCGCGATCGCCAATTTGTCCCCCGGATTCAGCGTAAAATGGAGTTTTGTTGAGAATAATTTGCACCTCAGTTCCGGCTTCTGCTGCTTCTGTGGAAATACCTTCGACTAATATTGCTTCCACAATAGAAGTTGCTATCGCTTCGGTATAACCAACAAATTC
>JBHJOU010000740.1:0-2696 GCA_050329355.1 Rivularia sp. (in: cyanobacteria) | reverse complement strand
ACACCTCCAGATATGCACGGTAAGATGTTCGGTTTCCAAAATCATGCTGTAAATATTGCTTTAACAGCACCACTTTTAATTACCGAAAGATTGACAAATTATTTCGGTTTGCGATATGTGCTTTTAGCAATCAGTATTATAGTTACTACTATTGGTATTTGGGCTTGGCACAGTACTCGTAAAGTTTTGAGAGATGTGATTTAATTTGGGAATGTGGTAATTAATATATACAAGTAAATACATAAGTAAAATTCCCAACACTTAGCCAATGTCAGAAACAATTCAAACTGCAAAAAAAATCTGGATTATTACCGAAGACACATCAATACCTATTCAAGATGATACCCAAGGTAGTCGTGATGGAAGTCGCGATATTGGAGGAATAATTGGTGGAGGAAGAAAAGAAATAGTTATTACTCAAAGAAAACCTGTAGAGGTAGCGAGGCTTAAAGAAGAGATGAAGAGCTTTTTGCAAGCGATGAGAGAAATGCTTGATGAAGCAGAGGAGCCTAGTTCCAAAATGCAGCTTGATGAAGTCGAGTTATCGGTGGAAATTAATGGGGAAGGACAAATTAGTTTGCTGGGAATTGGTGGTGGTAAAGCTGGAGGTAAAGGTGCAATGACTTTTAAGTTCAAGCGGAAATCGTAAAAGCGGGTAATTAGAACGCAAGATGGGAAAAAATTGGGCGATCGCGATCGGTATTAATAACTAGTTTAAAATGTGATTCATACAATGTTATTATTTTCATTCAATCCTAGCCCTTGACACTTTTGTTCTTTTATCCCCTTCTCCTCAGAAAACCCCCGCCTCCGGCACCCCTCTCCGTATATTAGGAGAGGGGAAGGGGTGAGGTTAATTCAACGAACTCGATTTCAAAACCTGCTTCAATGTTTGCAATAACTCATGCTCATTATAGGGTTTCGATAAATAGACTTTTGCACCCAACTGAATTGCTAGTTGACGATATTTCTCGCTGGTGCGGGAACTTAACATAATCACGGGAATATGTTGTAAATGACTGTAAGATTTTAGACGAATTAGAAAGTTATAACCGTCAAGACGAGGCATTTCGATGTCGCAAATTATGCCTTGTACTTGTAAACCGCTTTGTAATTTTAAAAGTGCGTCTTGTCCATCTTTGGCTTGTTCTACAAAGTATCCGGCTTTTTCCAGGGTAAGTGCTAAAAAGCGGCGCACGTTGATGGAATCATCTACGATTAATATGCTATTTTTCTGGTTTTTAGTTGATAGAAAAGGAGTGGAAAAATCAGGTTGAGATATAGAATTTACAGTATCTGTTTTAGCAATTAAATCTAATAGCTTTGCGGGATTTAGTAAGGGAGCTATTCGACCGTTATTCAAGATTGTACAGTTGTTAAAAAGTTCTGGTAAGGGAATATTACCTTCTACACGACGCAAGGAAACTTCTTGTTCGTCCCAACAGCGGTCTGCTTGGATAGCAATTAGTTGATTATTTATATTAATAATTAATGCAATTTTTTCTGCTAATCGCGGTGGATTTTCTACAATGGATGATGTGGAATAAATATTATTTAATTGCCCATTTAATTTGCTATTTAATCTGTGATTTAATTCTAAATATTGGCTGATATTAATTAACTCTACGAGAGTATTCCGCCAATTAATTACCTGACCATTTTGAGCAGGTAAAATCTGTTTATCTTCTAACAAACATATTTCTTGTATTGTATCGGTAGGGAAAGCTAAAGGTATTCCGTTGCTTTCTACTAATACTATTCGGGCTACAGAGAGAGTAAAAGGTAACGACAGGGTAAAGGTAGTTCCTTTTCCGGGTACAGAATCAACTGTAATTTCTCCATCAATTAATTTCAGATTGTTACATACAATATCCATACCGACACCGCGACCTGATAATGTGGTAACTTGCTCTGAGGTACTAAATCCTGGTTCAAAAATCAGACTTAATAAATCCTCATCGCTAGCATTCCCTAACATCTCGGTATCCAAACCCATACTTTCAGCACGACTGCGAATTTTCTCTCTTTGGATGCCGCGTCCGTCATCGTGTATGGTGATGATAGTGCGATCGGCATGATGAACGGTTTTAATTTCAATTAGTCCTTGTTCGGGTTTACCTGCGGCAATTCTGGTTTGAGCATCTTCAATGCCGTGATCGAAAGCGTTTCGGAGTAGATGCATCAAAGGTTCGTTTAAAGCTTCTAAAATACCCCGTTCGATTAAGATATTTGCACCTGCGATTTGTAAATTAACTTTTTTACCGTATTCCTGACTTAAATTGTGCAAAGCTCTGGGTAAACGTTCCATAATATCGGAAAGTGGACGCATCCGAACTTTAGTTAAGGAATTTTGCAGTTTTCGAGATGTTTTATTTAGTAAGCGGTTAACTTGGTCAGTATCTTCTAAGTTAACAGTAATATCGCCGGTAATTTCTTGAATTTTAACTATATTTTCTGTGACTGTTTGAGACAGTATATGTAGTTCACTATAACGCTCTAATTGTAAGGTATCAAACTTATGGCTATTTTGACATTGCCAATCTTTTTCTAGTTGGGAATATGTAGGTTTTAAGGTAGATAATTGTAGAGAAAATTTCTCGTATGACAAGCGTAATTCTTGGTTTTCGCGTTCGAGATTTTTGACGCGAATATTGAGATTACGAATTAATTTACTGACTCTTTCTAACTGCAATCTT
>JBHJOU010000571.1:0-2766 GCA_050329355.1 Rivularia sp. (in: cyanobacteria) | reverse complement strand
GAACGTCCAGCAGCAGCCCCTGGTTCTAGCGCTGGAACTCCCACTGCTTATGGTGCAAGTGCAGGTCAAGCTTATGTCGGTGGTGGTGGATTTATTCCTTTAGATGACGGTTACGTTGACGGCTCCCTAAGCGTTGGTGCTGGTTTTGGAAACCCAGTTAAGTCTGTTGGTGTAGAAGTTGGTGTTAACGTTACTAGTATTGGCGGTCAAGATTTTGACTTTGGTGATAGCGGAACAGTTGGTTTAAAAGTACATAAATACTTAAAAGACGGCACCGCTGTAGCTGTAGGTTGGTCGAATCCCGTCAAATGGGGAGACGCTGAAGGTGCTGAAGAGACTTTCTACGGAGTAGCTACAAAATCATTTAACCTCAAGCCGAATAAATCAAAGAACAAACTACCTCTAACTGTTTCTGTAGGTGTTGGTACTGGTAGTTTCCGTTCCAAAGGTGCAATTCAAGACGATGAAAATTCTCTTAATATCTTTGGTAGTGCAGGTTTGCGAGTCTCACCAGAAACCGCTGTTGTTACCAGTTGGACTGGAAATGCTTTAAACGTAGGTGGTTCCTTTGCTCCTTTCAAAAAGTCTCCTGTAGTAATCAATGCTGTGGTTACAGATATTACCGATAATCTTGGTAATGGTGCAGGTTTGTCGATCAGCGGTGGTTACAGCTTTAAGTTCTAAGTATTGAGTTTGGTGTGAATTTTATTTGAGGCAAAAGTTATGAAAAAGCAAAGACTGTCTTTAAGTCTAAGTTTTGTTTTGTTGTTGGTGACTTCTCTTGTTGGTGGTATGTCTACAAGAGTAAACGCTGGTGCTGCTCCTTCTCCTGGTGTTACTCCAGACTCTTCAAGTTCTGTTGGAGATGTTTTCGCTCCTCCTGCAATTCAACCACCAGCTGCGACTCCAGCTCCTGGTACGGGTGCAACTGTTGGTGCAGGTGGACAAGTTAGCGTTCCCCCAGCAGTTCAGGCAAATGTTAATAGTGCCGCAGTTAGTGTAACTAGCAATCCAGCACCCCCAACTTCTCCTGCTGGTATCATTATAGTTATCATTTTGGGTGGTTCTGGTTCTAGCGGAGCAGCAGTTCAGGTACAGACTGTGATTGTGAATTTAGGAGTTTCTCCAGCAAGTGTACAAGCTCTTGTAGGTGCGCTTAGAACTCTGTTTGGTGGTTCTAATTCAGCATCTACAACACCTGGTGTTCTTGTCGCAAGTGCTAATGGTATAGCAGTAGATACTAAGCTGGCTCAAAATGCTACACCAAATGTAGATATCAATCAGCTTAATGCTGCAATTAACGCTTACAACAAAATAATTATGGAAAGCGATGAGGCAACTCTAAGAAAACTCACCGAAAATGCAGAATTCATGGAAATTGGTAGGGTTTTGAGAGAATTAAGAGCGGCTTTGAATGCAGGCTAACAGTTAGTACCGATTAAATTACTGAGCATAACAGTGGCAATTATACTATGTGAGAAAATGTCATGCTGTAAAAAGCGTGACTCTTTTTTATTTAAATAGGACTTACGCAACTGGCACAATTTTTTGCAACGGGTGTGTAGTTTAGAAAAAATTTGAACGTAGCGATAAGACTTGTAGCGTCACGCACCAATCAGTGACTGTGACATTCACCCCTTTTGGTGCGATTCCGAAGCGTAAATCCTGCCAATGTCAAAACCAAATTAATCAGTTTAAATACCTACATTTTCAATCAACTGCTTGCTTTTAGGGATAGTAGATTTTTTCGTGGAAACTAGTTTCTGACCCCGGAACGTTTGCACTATTTGTTGTCCAGTGAGATAATTCTGACTAGTCACAGTTGAATCAAGATTAGCACGATCAAAATCAGTAATATCTTTACCAATTAATACTAATCGCTGAGAAGATTTATCTATCCAAAAACGATGTAAAGTTTCAGTTGCTAATCGAGAACCACTTAACTGAGATACTGTGATAACTCCCGATTTAATTTCAATGCTTGTACCCGCTCCATCAGGACTGCTAAGAACACCTGCACATGATGAACATAGTAACAATTTATTCGCAACTCCTAAACGCTGTAAGTTTCCATTTGGTTGCTTGATTAAAATTACCAATCCACGACCACGTTCACTTTGTGTTCCTGCTTCGATTAATGTTAATACCGTATCTGGCTTTCCATCACGATTGATATCTCCCTCCACTTTATCCTGAATTTTCCAACCTTTAGGAACAAAATTTTGAACTGTTTTTCCTTGAACTGGTACTAAATTCGCATTTAGCGATCGCGCTGATTGAGCGATCGCCATTCCGACAAACATCGAACATATTGTAGCTGATATTACAAGGCTATTAGTGAATAGTCTGAGCTTTTTCCCGTTCATAGAGCATTTACTCCTTAATTACTATTATATTTATACACAAAATTAATGGATAAATACGTAAATAAGGTGCGTTGAAATATATTTAAGTTATGGTTTTGCTCCCTATTGCTTCAAATTAGTGGGAATTTATCCCCAGAGTGATTGTTTTTCCAAACAGAACTTGAAAAAAAGTCTCATGTTGTTATCTTTCAACCAGCACTGGTTTCCTTGTAGATACAGCTTGTTCGATGATATCCGCAGCACGTTTGACACCCCCAGCATTACGAATTGCAGTTTGTAATTTCACAGCATTTTGCTTGTAAGAATCTTCTGTTAATACTCGTTGAATAGTTTCTCGTAATTTGGAAACACTTAATTTTTTCAAAGCAATTGCTTCCCCTGCACCACTCCAAACTGTACG
>JBHJOU010000271.1:0-3550 GCA_050329355.1 Rivularia sp. (in: cyanobacteria) | reverse complement strand
ATTTCTAATAATTCTGTAGGTTAATTCATCTGGAGAAGCTAGTGAAACATTGTAATTCCCGGTCAAATTGTGTTTTGCATTTTCAACTTCTGTAGGTGTAACACCCTTTTGATGTAACTCTTCTAGGAGTTCGCGAGTGCTGGCGATCGCCTTTGTGGTATGTTCGGGACTAGTTTGCATTTCAATCATAAATGTCCCAGAATTTCTACCGGCGAGGAAGTTACTATAAATACCATAGGTTAAACCCAAACGATCGCGGATTTGAGATCCAAGTCTACTTGATATGGTATCGCCACCCAAGATATTATTTAAAATTATTGCTGCATAATATCTAGGGTCTTGACGGTTAATTGCTTTATTCCCGATGAAAGTAATTGCTTGGGCTTTTCCAGGAACTACCGGATTAACCCTGACTACTGATTCGGGTAAATTTACCGGGGGATATTTGATTTGAGGAGTTTTACCTGAAACTTGCCAATTTGCAAATTCCTTTTCAATCAGTTTTTTTATTTGTATAGGTTCAAAGTCACCAACTAAAGCTAATACTGTAGTATCGGGACGATAATGTTTTTCGTGAAAATTTACGACATCAGCACGAGTAATTGTCTGCAAACTCTCTTGTGAAGGAAAACTATAAGATGGATGTGTTTTGGGAAAAACTGTTTGTGAAAAGGCTCTTTGAGCAACTTCTTCTGGATCGTCCAAGTCTTGTTTGAGATTTGTTAAAGCTTGTTTGCGTGTTAGCTGCAATTGCTGCTGGGGAAAAGTCGGATTTTGAATTACATCTGCTAGGGTTTTGACCAATACTGATAAGTCATTGGACAAGCTATCTCCTTCAATGTAAACTCCTTCACGGTAAGTTGTAAAGTCTAAATTTGCCCCACAATCATCCAAAGTTCTAGCTATACTCAGGAAATCTTGATTTTTAGTCCCGTTAAGCAAATTATCTGCAACCAAAGATGCTAATCCTGCTTGATTGTGGGGATCAAATTCTGCACCAGCTTTGAGATAAGCACCTAAAGTTACTGTAGAAGTGCTTTTATCTGGTAGCAGTAAAATCTCTAAACCATTAGCTAAAGTCAATTTCGATGGTAAAACTCGACTTGTAGAAGCAATACTCGAATCTACTGCTGGTAAGTATTTAGCTATATCCCCGCTTGCTGTGGTGTTTTTAGAGAAGTTTTCGCTATGTTGTGAAATAATTTGTTTGCGATCGGTTTTTTCTTTAGCTTTGATCTGAGTTGGTTCAAAAAAACCTACTGTTGGTTTTTGTTGTTTAAAGTATTTTTGACCTACCCGTTGCACATCTTGAACTGTTACTTTTTCGATAGCAGCTAAATAACGGTCTGTATAAGTATAATCGCCTGTAGTGGCTTGGTCGTTACCTAATTGCATTGCTAAAGAGGTAATATCACGGTTACTTAAAATTACTGAAGCTTGTAACTGCGCTTTTGCTCTATTTAATTCTTCTAAACTAACTTCTTTATCGATTAAATTGTTAATTTCACGATTAACTATTGATGCAATTTTAGATAATTTAGAAACGGAATTTGCTGTTACTAATAATTCGTACCAACCTGCTTCTTCCAAGCTAATTACACTTGCTGAAATATCACTCGCTTTTCCCGAATCTACTAAGGCTTGATAAAGTCGTGAGTTTCTTCCTTCTGCCAATATATAATCAAATATATCCAAAGCCGGTACATCGGGATGCTTCGCCGCAGGTAGAATATATACAGATTGAAATAACGGTGCAGCCCCCGGTTGTTTTAATATAATTGGTGCGGAAGAATTTCCAACGACAGAATTTTTAACTGTCGCTTGTTCTAAAAAAAACTTTTTATCTTGATTTGCTGGGATTTTTTCAAATATTTCTTTGACAGCTTCAATGGTTTTATTTGTTTCAAAATCACCTACAATTACTAATATTGCATTGTTAGGACTGTAAAAATTTTCATAATATTTCTGTACCTGATTAACAGTAAAATTTTCTACATCTTCCTCTGTACCACCAACAGGTAATCCATAAGGATGATCGAGAAAAGCCGACCGCATGATTACTCTATTTAAACGGTATTCTGGGTCATTTTCGTAACCTTTTAATTCAGAAATTACTACCCGTTTTTCATTTGAGAGCTGCTCGGTATCAATCACCGCATTCTGCATTCTATCTGCTTCTAAAGTTAAAAGTGCTTTTAACTTATTGCGTTCAGCAGTATTGTAATACACTGTTTGGTCGTGACTGGTAAAAGCATTTGAATTACTCCCCAAAGCACTAAAAAGTTGTCCAAATTGTACTGGACGGCTTTTTGTACCTTTGAACATCATATGTTCCAACTGGTGAGCAATCCCATTTACACCCAGTTTTTCATTGCGGGTTCCTACTTTGTACCACATCTGGACAGTAACCACTGGTGCGGTGTGTACTTCTTTGGTGATGACTGTAAGACCATTTTCTAAAGTTGTTTTATAAACGTTGTCCGCAATTGTTAATACCGTCTTATTTTCTGCCACTAATTCTTTATTACTATTTACACATTTAGACACAGCCACTAATTTACTATAACTTGATTCACCACCAAGAAATAAAGCTAGGATCAGTCCTAGTGCTAAAAGTAAATATGGAAAATTACGAATACGCAATAACCTAAGATATACAAACATTTATTTGCTTGACTTATCTGTAAGCTTAACTACAGATTTTTTTTAATGAATATAGTCTAATCTACCGTATGAATCTGTCGCCTCGGCAACAGTACAGGGAACGTATATTCTACAGATAAAAGTAATTATTTTCAAGTAATTAACAACCAATTAATTTATTGTTAAATTCCTGATAAATTCCAAAGGTAAATTATCAGTATCAGCGATAAAAGCAACTTCGTAGATACAACCGCCTATTTGCTGCTGAGTTGGTTCTAAAAGTACCTTTAAAGGTTGAATTACTTGCGGTTGTTCGCGGGATGCTTCGGCAAATTTTGTTTTCATATTTGTCAACCAACTGGGTAAATCCGATGCGATTGTAGTGATGTCAAAGGACAAATGGTAATATCCTACGTAATGTTCATCTGCAAATGCATCGGCAGCAGGTTTTGGCTCAGGAATTTGAATTAATTCAATTCTTCCATCCAATCCTTCCATCCAACAAGCCAAAGTGTAACCTGTGGTGAAGCGCTCGCATACCTCGAAACCTAGTTGTTCGTAAAAGGCGATCGCTCGATGGATATCCACAGTCCGAATAGAAACATGGTGCATTTTAAATAGTTTTAATAATAAGGGGAACAGGTTAGAGGTTAGAGGTTAAAGGTTAAAGGTTAAAGGGGGATTGGGAAACCCTGCTCCCTGTTGCCTATTCCCTATTCCCTTCTAAGTAATTATATAAGTTTTGCTTGTCCTAAAAGGTTAGGAGTTCTTAAACAGACGACTCCTAACATGGACGATTATTCAAACAATCTAAAGTACGGGTAGCGTACTGGAACACCGGGTTCTTTTTCTAAATCAAAATTGATGACTTCCCAACAAGAATCTTCAGAAAATTCCGGGCTAAAAT
>JBHJOU010000064.1:0-2362 GCA_050329355.1 Rivularia sp. (in: cyanobacteria) | reverse complement strand
TTGGATGGCATTCTCATGGTTGGACACTTAATATTACGACTCACTATTTGGTTTCTGCTCACATCCGATTTGAGTGTGGTAAATATCATCATCGGCGTAATTATTGCTTTATTCTTACCCCGTGGCTACCCATCCCCAGAAACCTTAAAAGATTGGTTGGATATTTTAGGTAAAATCATCCTGGCGATTCCTCAAGCATATATTGAAGCAATCGAAATTATTTTTCGTCCCCACAAATACGAAGATTTAATTTTAGAACGAGTTCAAGCAACGCGATCGCCCCGGTTAATTTTCCTCGATATATTTTTAATCACCTTTACTCCCAAAACAATTGTCTTTAAATACCGCCAAGATGGCTGGTATGAAGTACACCGCATCAGACCAACCAGAGCAGTTAACGATGAATAACCTAATTTTAATTGCCATGCTTCTAGCGTTGATTATACCGATATATGAAGCTTGGAAGGATGAAAATATCTGGCAGACAATGTTAGCTTTTGCCAGTATCTCCAGTAAAACAGCGATTATTGCCCTTGTCGTCTCCGTCTTGCGTGATGATTGGATGATTGGTATTGTTGCTGCCATTATCTTGACTGTAGGGAATGCCGGATTAATGTTATTAGCACATATACTTAAACGCTTAAGAGAAACATGATCGATATTATTAGTTACATCTGTATTGGTATAGGCATTTTCTTTTGGTTTTGGGGTACCTTTCCTCTGTTGGGGAAAAGATCGGTTTTGTACAAACTGCATACTCTTTCCGTCGCGGATACCCTCGGCTCGATCGCGATTGTTTTTGGATTACTACTGAAAATTCCCAGTGAATGGCCTTTACTCATTCTCGTGATCATCACTTTAGCAATTTGGAACACTATGTTAGGTTACGTTTTAGCTTACTGTTCGACTTCTGGGGACAATAATCATGAACAATCCTGATATTTACGTTTATATAATCGTTGCCCTATTACCCATAACTGCTTGTTTAGTTATATTTCAGGTTAATCCATACCATGCTTTGGCATTGCGGGGAATATTAGGCGCGATCGCAGCATTGGTTTATGCAGTTTTGGGAGCTGCTGATGTCGCTTTGACTGAAGCTTTGATGGGTACACTACTCGCAATTACCTTGTATGCAGTAGCAGTGCGATCGTCCTTGGTGTTGCGTTTAGGAGTACTCGAAGATAGAACAAACCATCCGCAAGAGGAATGTCCTTTTGGGCAACTAATGGCTGAGTTTCGCAAAATTCTTGATAAACGTCATATGCGGTTGGAGATTGTGATCTACAACGATAAACAGGCTTTACAGCGAGCGCTAATGGAAAAAGAAGTCCATGCAACCTGTAGCAGTTCATCAGTAATGGCAAGTTACGATAGCGACTTGGATGGCGAATGGCAACCCTATCAAACCACAATTCGGATTCAGCGCATCTATGACATCATGCAAACCGAACTTTCATCGCCAAAAACAATTCTTCGCTACGTAAATATATCAGATATTAATGTACCAAAATTAGAGAGTCAACATCTATGAAATGGAAATGGGTTTATGTTGTGGCTGGAATTGCCTTATTTGTGAAAATGCTGATCGAAGTAAATCCAGAGTCAGAATTATCAATGTCCATTGTCCAAGCAGTGGTAAAAGATAGTGGAGTACCGAATGCAGTTTCCGGTATAATTTTTCGCAATCGGTTGTATGACACCATTTTTGAAGTTGTGGTATTTACCATCGCCATCATGGGAGCTACTTTTTTGTTAGCAAACGAAAGACCATTTTGTACGATTTATCATTTTACCGATAGACCATCAATTATTTTAGCGCGATTGGGTGCCACAATTTCGGCTTTAGTGGGTATCGAATTAGGGATTCGGGGACATCTCAGTCCCGGTGGTGGTTTTGCTGCTGGAGTCGCCGGAGGAACAGCGATTGGTTTAGTGGCAATTACCGCATCATCAGAATGGATGCAAGCAATTTACCAACGCTGGCACGCTTCAAAATGGGAGAAAGTTTCCGTATTGGTTTTTATTATTCTCTCAGTAATTACCTTGTGGGGATTTGAGTTACCCCAGGGACAATTGGGTACATTATTTAGCGGTGGAATTCTACCTTTACTGAATTTTTTGGTAGCCATTAAAGTTGCCTTGGGTTCATGGGCAGTTCTTTTAGTATTTATTCATTATCGGGGATTATTGTGAATGGGATTTTGATGGTTTTGAAAAAAAGGGATGGGGGGATGGGTTGATAAGTAGGTTGGCGTTGAAAATTATAATTAGGGCAGGCAGCTTTGCTGGAGGCAGTCGGCAGTAGGGGTAAGAGTTTAAGGCTAATTAACATTCTGTTACATGATTCGGTTTATTTCTG
>JBHJOU010000452.1:0-6048 GCA_050329355.1 Rivularia sp. (in: cyanobacteria) | reverse complement strand
TTATCCCAAACACCAAAGTTTTCGGGAGTTTGTTGCCACAGCCAATCGCTTCTATTATCTAAAGCGCTATAACTGCTCATCATCCCAATTTTAATTTTATTCATAGTTGACAGTTGATAGTGAACAGTGGACAGTTGACAGTTGTTTTATTAATTCCTAACTCCTAACTCCTAATTCCTAACTTATTATTTGTGGTTTTAAAGATTCATCAACATAACTAATAATTTTTGCGGCTCTATTTTCCCAAGAAAATTGTTTAACGAATTCGATGCTATTAGAATAACCTTCAATTTTTCGGGGATGAGTTTCTAAAACTCGCGCTACCGATGCCGTAAATTCATGTGGGTTATCGGGTTCGCACCAAGCAGAAATAGATGAGGTATGTTCAAACTCTGTGAGGGAAGGAATTCTTGTGGATACAATGGGTGTTCCGGAAGCAAAATAGTCAAATAGCTTCAAGGGAGAAGTAAAAGTTGCAGCTTTGCCGGAACAATGGGGATGAGCTAAAATATCGGCTGCTTGCAATAATGATGCTAATTCTTGTTGTAAGATAAAACCGAGAAAGGTAATATTATCAACTTGCTTTTGTTTGGCTAATTCTTGATATTTAAATACTTGTTTTTCTTTGCCTCCGGCACATACAAACTGAACTTGAGGTAAATTTTTGGCTACTTCAATTAAGACATCAATTCCTTTAAATTTTTCTAAAGCACCGGAATAAACTACTAATTTTTCTCTACCATTTTGTAGTAGTTTTTTGCGCCATTCTGTGGCTGCGGCTGGATGTCTTTCCATGAATAAGCGATTATAACCATTGTGTAATTTCACAACTTTTTCCGGTGGCATTCCATTAGCAATCATGCTTTCTTTTATTGTATCTGCTACCGTTACAGCAATCTGAAATAATGGATTTTTGACTATTTCTTGTACAAATGGTTTATCTTCGTGGTGATGGTGTTCGTAAATTACCGGAATACCATTTTTTACCGCAGCTTCAATAAAATTCCAGTCGCGACTGTGAACTATTTTAGTAGTGGGAAGAATATGAACAGGAAAATAATATTTTGAAGCAATAGTATTAGAATTCGTAAATTTCGTTTTAATATAATCGATGGGAAAAGGCATCGGTAAAGGAGAAACCTTGAGCTTTTCTTGAAGATTATAATATTTAATCAGTTTTTCAGGTGTTTTTCTCGGTCGAAAAGGATTGATTAAATTTATCGGGTTTAAAGCAGCATTTCCTCTACAAGGATATATCAAAACTGTAGAATATCCTAAATTTGCAACAGCATTAGCTGCATTTGTAGACTGGACTAAGTGAGCTTCTGGTAGTGGTAATTCTTCTTTAATAAAATAGATATAGTGTTTTTTATAATTAGTGTTTTTCATGGAATTAAGTTTAGGAAATAGGGAATAGGGAAGAGGGAAGAGGGAATAGTAATAAATTATTTTTTTGATAATTCAATTTTGTAACTTAAGTTTTTTATAAGAGCATTGATCATTCTACTTTCTTCTTCTAGCCAGGAAATAATTAACTCTATATCTTTTTTACTCGATATTTCTACTCTTTGAGATAAAATGAGATGTGTTTCTAGTTCGTTTCTCGACCCTTGAGCGATATTAAGAAATCTAATATACTCACCTGTGTATCTCCTTCCGTATCCTTCTGCAATATTAGCTGGAATAGATACCGCAGACCTTCTTATTTGCTGCACCATTCCATATAACTCATCTCTAGGAAATGATTTAGTTAGAAAATAACAATTTTCAGCTATATCTATTCTTTTTTGCCAAATTTTCAAGTCTTTAAAATCACTAACGGTTGACATATAATATCCAGCTATTAACTATATTATTTTTCTCTTCCCTCTTCCCTTTTCCCTCTTCCCTCTTCACTTTTAACATTTAATTTTATCCTCAAAATGTTTTAACTCATTTAACAAACTTAATGCTGATTGATAAGCTTGGGAAACTATTTCATCTTGGAATTGATGATTATTGTCCTTTTTGTTGACCAATAAATTTAATGAACTAACTATTGATTCAATATGATTACGAAAACCATTAGAGATATCTTTTAAGGTTTGTTCTGGATTCATTTCCCCCTGAGTTTCTCCTATAGTTGATACTAGTTGCCAATTTTTTTGTAAGATAAAAACATCGTCAAAAATATCAACAATATTTAGAATCTTCCAAGCTGATTTATAAGATTCTTCCACTAATTCTTCTCGTTCTTGAGGATTTTCTACTGAATTATCAAGCAGTAAAAGTAAAAAACCAATCGTAGAATTTAACCTGGTTCGCATTTCGTAAGATATCCTTACCAAACTTTGCTGACGGTTACTTTCAGTTTTCTTTTGTTCTCCAAACTGCATCGAATAAAGGCGTTTATAGTAACCACCTTTTTGCAAAAGCTCGTGGTGAGTTCCGACTTCTACCACACGCCCTTGATCTAAAACCGCTATTTGATCGGCTTTTTGCACCGTAGAAAGACGGTGAGCGATGACTAAAGTAGTGCGATCGCGACTCAAATCGTCGATTGCTTCTTGTACTAATCTTTCAGAAACGGTGTCTAATGCACTTGTTGCTTCATCAAGGATGAGAATATCAGGGTTTTGTAGTAAAGCACGTGCGATCGCAAGTCTTTGCCTTTGCCCTCCTGAGAGCATCACACCGCGATCGCCAATTATTGTGTCGAATCCTTGGGATAATTTGGTGATAAATTCGTAAGCATTAGCGCGTTTAGCTGCTCCAATCACTTCCTCATCGCTAGCTTGGGATTTTCCATAAGCAATGTTGTTTCTTACGGAATCGTTGAAAAGGAAGGTGTCTTGAGAAACGATTCCCATTGCTTTTCGCAATGATTGTAAATTAAATTCCCGTAAATCAATATCGTCAATGGTAATTTTACCGGAATTTGGGTCGTAAAATCTTGGTAACAAATCGGCTAATGTAGATTTACCTGCACCGGAACCACCGACTAAAGCCAATGTAGTACCACGAGGTAAATATAAATCGACATCTTTAAGAATTAATTTGTCATGGTTCGGGTAACTAAAGGAAATTGAATTGAAATGTATTCCTTTTTCTAGCTTGGTAAAATTTAAATTCCCGTTACTCATAAACGGTTTATTTTCTATGTCTAAAAAATCTGCAATAATCTCAATACTCCCAACGGTATTGGCAAAATTACTCCGGACTGTATTTAATTGAGATATTAACGGTAGTACTTTTAATAAAATTAATAAATATGTCAACAGGACTGCTGAAAGAGAAGAAATTTGGTCAGTAAAAAGAGCGCGACTTAAAAATACTATTCCCAGTAAAGCTGAAATACCCATTACTTCACTAACGGGTGCAATTATTTCCGAATTAATCTGAGATTCAAAGTCTGCTGCTTCCCGGTTTTGAATCAACTCTTTAATCTTTTCAAATTCTTTATTTTCATTCCCAGTTGATTTAACTAAACGTATTCCATTTAAAGTTTCTAACATCGCGATCGAATATCCTTTTGATATCTCGCTTAACTCTTTACCAAACTTTTTAGAACGGCTAATAGAATACTGATTTGCTATCATTACTAATGATAATAATAGTGTCGCCGCAATGGTTAACTGCCAAGAAATTGAGACTAATATGCCAGTAAAAACTAAAATTGTAATGCCCAAAACTACCAATTTTATCACATTACGCAAAGCACTGGCAGCACGGGAACTTTCTACTCCAAGACGGTTGATTAAATCACCCACTTTCATCTTTGAGTAATAATCAATATCAATTTCTAATAATAAGTTTACCCCTGTTTGCCGCATATCCGCAGTTAAACGACGTGTCAAAGTACTTGATGTCAAACTACTTGCATAAGTAGCTGCATTTTTCAAAATAATAGTTAATATAATCGCTCCTGCCATAAGTCCTAAACGATAATTTTCTGGGAAATCATCGAATGGAGACATAATAGATTTAATAATTGGAGGCGCACTTGTTAAATCTACATCTTGCCCAACAATTTTTAATATTACCGGCACAATTAATGCAGTACTAACCCCATTAAATAAAGC
Source organism: Rivularia sp. (in: cyanobacteria) (assembly GCA_050329355.1). Taxonomy (GTDB): domain Bacteria; phylum Cyanobacteriota; class Cyanobacteriia; order Cyanobacteriales; family Nostocaceae; genus Rivularia. The sequence continues at coordinate 1,987 of JBHJOU010000452.1, read as the reverse complement.
TCCTGAGAATCCTAATATAATGGTAATGATAATCCAGCCTGGATAAGGTTTTGCAAATCTATAAATTAGGTTTCTTGTAGACATTGAGATTTTAATTAATTTTTATAATTGGAATTAAGACAATTTTTATTTAAATTAATATTTTTTATAGCAAAATATACCTCATAAACCAGCAATAATTTCAGATAGTGTAGATGCCATAGTGTCTACACTATAGTATTTAATACATCTTTCTCTAGCTATTTTACCTTTTTCAATAGCTGATGCAAAATTCTGGAAAATAAACTCAATCTCATCGGCTATTTGTTCTGGACTACTTGAATCAACTAAATAACCAGCGCCTCCTAAAATATCTGGAATATCGCCTACTCTTGTTGCTAAAATTGGTTTTGCCATTGACATTCCATCTGTTAATTTCAAAGGAAATTGAGCTAAAGCTGCCGGAGTATCTCGTTGAGGAACAACAATTACATCCGCAGCTGCAACAATATCGGGCATTTTATCCGATGGATATGTTGGTAATTGAATTATCCAACGTCCCCATTTTTCCCTTAATTTAGCATCATAATCATCATAGGGACTACCACCGACAATTACTAATTTTAAAGTAGAATTATTTAACTTATCTAAAGCTATTAAAACATCTTCTACCCCTTTATAAGGTCTTGGCGCACCGGGAAACATGAGTATTTTATAGTCAGAAAGTCCATAACGCTTTTTACTTTCCTCAGAGTTATAAAGTTCGGGATTAAAAAGTGAAGTATCTTTACCATTTGGGATATAAACCCCACCAAATTTTTTCTGCAAAAATTGAGTGTGAATGGTAATTACATCAGCTTTGTGAGCCATATTTTCCATCCATTTTAAATACAGTGGATGATCTGGATATCTCAAAGCACCTTCGGATTTCAACACATCTCTACCAAACTGCTTCAAAGAAGGATTATATTGCCATTTTTCTCCACCAACCCAACTCAATTCCCAATCATCGATATCTAAAATTACAGGTTTACGAGTTTTTAATCTTTTTAATAACGATAAACCAAAAGTAGTAGCTTTCGGTCTCATTGCATAAATAATATCACCATCAAGTTTTTTCAAAAGTTCCGCAGCTGATGATATAAATCGCGGATAATTGTAACCATTAAAACTACAAACCTGAATTTCCGATTGAGAACTTAGCGCAGGTTGATTACCAAACACAAATCCTAAAATTTCCACTTCATATTCAAGCTTTCGTAGTGCTTGTGCAAGTAAAAACGAACGCACTCCACCACCACCCCATCTACCCGCACCAGCACTGGATAAATCGCTAACAATTATGGAAACTTTTGCTTGTTTCTTACTTTGCACGGTTCCCCACAACAATTCAATTTAGAAAGAGATGTAATCAATAATATTAGTAGAAACCCCTGCCAATTTCAGCGAAGTTTTGCAACTTCATTTAGATAAAAACGGCATCTTAACCCATTTTTATTATATAAAAATACGAGTCACAGTCTAACTTCACATCCACTACTTATCCTAGAGCGAATTTACTGATAGTTCTACAAAAGCCTAAAGGATTATATATTTAGTTAAGTGTTACTACGGTTACATTGAATCTGTAAGCAGTAATATGGCAGTCCGAAGCCGTTTAGGATAATGCGTCGGCAATCACCCAGAGCCTAAGTATTGCTGAAAAGTAGTATTACTGGATACTACTCACGCAAATCTTGGGTATAAAGTGTTTTTACGTACAAGTAATTACGGAGACTTCGCATAGTATTCACATAAATCACGTAATATTTACATTATGTATATCCATTTTTCACATAGGTTTTGTTAAAAATGATTCATAAGATATTGATCTAAAAAACAGAATTAGGTATGAAAACTTTTGGTATTTACACCCTTGCCAACGACGTAGTATTTGATCAGCTAGTTGCACTCTTGAACAGTATTGAAGCTAATGTAGGCTGCGATATTCCTGTCTGTGTAATTCCTT
>JBHJOU010000523.1:0-5024 GCA_050329355.1 Rivularia sp. (in: cyanobacteria) | reverse complement strand
ATTAGGTACTGCTATCAGAAGCTGGGCTTATGTTTATATAATTGATAATTCTCAAATTATCCAACCAAAATGGACTCAGGGTGTACCTTTTTTTGAGAAATTATTATTTCCGATAGTTTATCCACCAATGCGTTCACTTGTTAGAAAAAAATATCATGTCAATGCAGAATCAGCAGGACAATATTACACACAAATAGAGAGTATTTTTGAAAAAGTCAGTGGTTTATTAGTAGACGGACGTAATTACTTAGTAGGAGATAAAATTTCTGCTGCTGATATTACCTTTGCTTCCCTTGCTGCACCAATTTTGCAACCACCACAACATCCAATAAAATCTTCTGATTCGCAACAACTACCGACAGAAATGTTATCTAAAATTAAGAACTTTCAGCAAACTGCTGCGGGGAAATTTGCGTTGAATTTGTATAATAATTGGCGCTGAAGCGCAAATACGAACTATTATTTAATGATAATGCGTCAGCGCAAACAAAAACCATAACGCAAAATCTTTGTGATTTTCAAACCACCAATGTAGAGACGTAGCAGTGCTACGTCTCCCGAATCTAACCGAACAACGCAAAGTATTACAAGGTGTGAAATTAAATACTGAATTTTCACGAAATCATCCCTCTTTGAGCGGCTTTTATTTGACGCAATCTCAAAATATATTCGGGTGGATTTTCATCTTGCTGTGTTGCAGATTCTTGGCAGTATTTTAGCCAGTCAGCCATATATTGAGTAACTGATTCTTGATTATGCAGATAATAAAGTATAGTGGCGTAAACTTGTTCTAAGGTAAGACTTGGATAAGTTTCGGCGATTGCTTCTGGGGAATGACGATGATAAATGTATTCATCTAAAATGGTTTCTATGCCAATACGAGAACCTTTGATACGAATGTCATTAGGAGCAAGAAAGTTAAAGTAGTCTGAGAGTTGCATTGTTGTTTTCTATTTTTTAGTTTTTATATTAAATACTATAACCAATCAGTTCCGTCTCGCTGAGAAGAGGGACAATTAAAGTTTTGTTGGTAAATAAATTTTATTACCTTCAGTTTAATGATCCTCTTAGTCAGCAGTCGAAGAAATTAGCTTCTTTGAAATGTAAGAATTTCCGTAATATCAGTCAGCATAATTTGATTAGCTTTAGCTTGATTATTCATTCTAGCCATTTGAGGAGTTTGATGTTGTTGAATTCTACGGCTTGAATAAGCTTTATCGTAAAGAGAATACCCAGCCAATTCCCACAAAGACCGAATTATATCTGTCACCATGAAAATTTGCTTTTTGGCTACATTTCTATAGTTAGGAGAAATAACAGTGCAAAGAGTTCCTGTTTTTTGTGCAGCAGCACAATTTTTAGCGATCGCAGCTATTGCTAGCTTCCAATCATCCAAAGCCATGTTAGCCAAATCTTCCGCTTTGTCAGAATACTGTTGGTTAGCCATACCATAGTAAGGAATGTCCATGACAATGTAATCAGGATTAAAACTACCTCCGGAATCTGGCGATTTTGACTAGTAATACATCCAACGCCAACAGCATAAAAAGATGTATTCATTAAGTCAGTAATAGGCAAAACGTCTGTAGAGTCAATGGCTGCAATTGCCCCACTACCCAAATCTGTTACTACCTCTTGATCAGCATCACTACCGTAGGTCTGAAAGTCAAATAAAAACTGGGTTTGACTATTAGCATCTTCCATGAATCGGCGTATCCGATGCTGTACAGCTTCATCCGATTGATGAATATTGTGAGCAATTGTTTCGTCAGCAGATAAATCTAGGAAGAAAGTTTCTGGTACAGTACGTTGGTTAGCTAATGCGGACTCAAAAATACCTTCATCAGGCTGCCTATTGGTATTGCTCATCAAGCACTATCTCCCCCTAAAGATTAAATATATTCATTCCGCCCACTAAGTATCTTATTCAACCCCTGATAAATAATAACATTCAACTACAGGGAAATCACAGGTTTACCCTCAGAAGTGCGATCGCCTTTTTTCCTTCTAAAAATCCAACTACCTTAGTTGAAGTCTTGACACTTCTTAATATTTATAAAAGAATATTTGTATACTCACACAGCTAACTAAGCATAATTAATCTGCACATTCAAATAGCATCGCGATATTACAAAACTTATACAATATCTTCTCTACCCGACAAAAGGCTATATTACGAAAATACAACTTATCAATTGAAAGCTATGGTTCTCAATTTCTCCACCACAAACCAACCTCAGTCAGAAAACCTGAATTTACATTTGCTACTCGAACATAACAATGAAGGCAATATAATAGCTTCTGTATTGGAATTTCCAAACATTCGTGTTGAAGCACCGACTCAAGAGCAAGCTATAGAAGAATTAAAAAAACTTTTATCAACTCGTTTTGAGAAAACAGAAATTATTCCAGTAGAAATTAAATTACCTCAAACCGAAACAGAAAACCCCTGGACAAAATTTGCAGGTGTGTTTCAGGATGATGCGGATTTTGCTGAAATTGCTGATAACCTTCGGGCAGAGCGTAACGTAGAAGATGAACATTAAAAAACGATGAGTCTTTATATACTTGATACAGACCATGTGTCGCTTTTACTTCAAGGAAACCAAGCTGTTAAATCTAAAGTTGCTCAAGTTTATCCCAGTTTGGCGATCACCATCATCACAGTTCAAGAAATTTTCAATGGGTGGGTAGTCAAAATTAATGATCCAGCTGAATTTAGTAACTTAGTAAACCTTTACACTAAATTATGGATTACTCAAGAATATTTCAAAGGAGTTAGAGTACTTAACTTTGATACTGCTGCGTACAATTGCTATGAAACTTTACTTAGAGAAAATAAGCAACTAAACAAAAAAAGACTACAAAAAGATTTGCGAATAGCTGCAATTGCTCTTTCAACAAATGGGGTGATGGTTACTTGCAATCAAAAGGATTTTTCTCAAGTTCCCGATTTGGTTCTAAAGGATTGGACACAATAAAGCAAAACAAACAACTAACCATATCAAACAAGCCGATGACGAGATTCGAACTCGTGACCTCACCCTTACCAAGGGTGTGCTCTACCACTGAGCTACATCGGCAAAAAACTTTTATTCTAGACTTTGGATTTTTATCAACTAAATCCAAAATCTAGATGTGATATGGGCCGAGCTGGATTCGAACCAGCGTAGGCTAAGCCAGCGGATTTACAGTCCGCCTCCATTAACCACTCGGACACCGACCCATGTAGTCTCACGATTACTAATAGTATCACAAGGTTTGGAAAATGCCAAAGTTTTTTTTTGAGAAAGTTTTTAAAGGTTAAAGGTCAAAGGTCTAAGGTCAAAGGTCAAAGGTCTAAGGTCAAAGGTTAAAGGTCTAAGGTCAAAGGTCTAAGGTTAAAGGTTAAAGGTTAAAGGTTAAAGGTTATAGATTAGTAATAAACCACTGTCAACTGTCAACTGTCAACTAACTCAAAAGCTCTCCCGTTTCTTGCAATGAATGCAATCTGCGGTAAATTCCTTGTTCTTGGAGGAGTTGTTCATGGCTTCCTACTTCTACGATTCTTCCTTGATCTAATACAACGATTTTATCGGCTTCTCTAACGGTACTGAGTCGGTGAGCGATGACTATGGTGGTGCGGGTTCCTTGAATAGAACGCATTGCTAATTGAATGGAACGCTCGGATTCATAGTCTAAGCTGGATGTAGCTTCGTCAAATATGAGTACGTCGGGATTAACTAACAATGCTCTGGCTATTCCAAGTCGCTGTCTTTGTCCTCCGGATAATCTAACTCCGCGTTCGCCGACTACGGTATAGTAACCTTCAGGTAACAAGTTGATTACTTCATCAAGTTTGGCAATCCTACAGGCTTCCTCTACCTCTGCAAAACTGACGCTTTCGTTTCCGTAGATCAGGTTATCTAAAACTGTACCGTTGAAAATATCTACTTCTTGGTGAACGATCGCCAATCTTCTGCGATATTCTCCTACGTCTAAGTTGCGAATATCTTCACCGTCCATTAGTATTTTCCCAGACTGCGGTTCAAAGTAGCGAAACAGCAGTTTTACCAAAGTTGATTTTCCCGAACCGCTACGACCGACTAATGCTACTGTTTGATATGGTTCAATTAGTAGATCAATATCGTGTAAAATTCGCCGACTGGATTCGTAACCAAAATCTACATGGGAAAATTCAACTTTACCTGTAAAATTGTAGGATTTTTCTGATTTACGCGGTTCTAAAAGTCCCTTAGAATCAACTCCTGATGGTTCTTGGAGAAATTCTTGAAATCGCAACATGGAACTGTAACGACGAGCAAATATTTCTGCAAGAATGCTGATTGGTTCTAGTTCAGCATATGCCATGCTTGATAAAGTCAAGGTCATAATAAATTGACCCAAGGTAATTCTACCGTCTATGGTTGCAGCTAAAGTTAAACCAAGTATCGCGAATACGCAAAACTGAATTAGACTTTTTTGCCAGGTATTCAGTTTCACGTAACCTTTGTGAATCCGGTATACAACTACGTTTAATTCCCTTTCAAATCGCTGTTGTTGACGCTGTAATTCTTTAGCTTCGGTAGCAAATGCTTTAACTGTTTTAATGTTGCTGACAATTTCAGAAGTTCTACTTTCTGTATTTTCTGAATATTTATCTAAGCGACTTTCGTATTTAATTAGCTGCTGCAAATGCTTCAAAGTAAAGCTGAGAATTATGACAAAGGAAATCAAAAATAAAACCGCAATCCGCCAATCAACGAAACAAATAAATACAAAAATCCCCAAAACTCTAAACAATTTGGGAAGTAATTGTCCAGTGATTTCTGGATAAGTCCATGTTTGATTAGAAATTCCTTTTGCTACCCGCGAAGCTATTCTTCCAGGGTTGTTTTCATCATAAAATTCTAAAGGTAAGGTAAGGATTTTTGCTACTGATTGTTGGTTTTGATCGCGACGCGCTTTCAAGGCAATATACCAATGAAACCAACCGCTCAACCAAGGCTGTGTCGGCGCTCTCAACACTGTAACAACGAAAATTA
>JBHJOU010000608.1:0-10933 GCA_050329355.1 Rivularia sp. (in: cyanobacteria) | reverse complement strand
ATTGCGATCGCGATTATTTTGCGTTTTTGCAATTTGGAACTTAAGCCTTTGTGGATGGATGAAGTTATCACCGCTATCTTTAGTTTAGGTAAAAATTATAATTCTATTCCTTTAGATATAGTATTTCCGTTGGAGCAATTGCGAGATGTTTTTAGTTATCAAACTGGGGTAAGTTGTAGTCAAATTGCTCAAAATATTGCTACTGATTCTACCCATCCACCGCTATTTTTTTGCGGAATGTATGAGCTTTTGGGATGGATAAAACCCTTGGGAGATGATTGGGTGAGTAAATTGCGATCGCCATCTGTATGGTTTGGTGTAAGTTTAGTTGTGACAATGTATTTTCTTAATCGATTAGCTTTTTCCCGTAAAGCTGGATTAATGGGTGCTGCAATTGTGGCTGTTTCACCTTTCGCAGTTTATTTATCCCAAGAAGCTCGACACTATACTTTACCAATGCTGACAATAAGTTTATCTTTGTTGGCACTTATCCAAATTCAACGAGATATTTTTGCATCACAGCATAAGGTGAGGATTTGGGTTTGGCTGTCATGGACAATTATTAATATTATCAGTATTTATATTCATTATTTTTGCATTATTGTCTTTATCGCTCAAGTTGCGACTTTAGTGCTGCTGATTTTGAAGGAGAAAATTCTCAAAATCCGAAAGGTTTTGCTAACAATGATTTTATCTAATAGTGTAGTTTTGATTAGCTTAATTCCTTGGTTTCGGGTAATGCAAAATCATTTAAATCGCTCCGAAACCAATTGGTTACCTACTCCTCAAAACATTGAACCGCTATATCAAACTTTGATTAATTGGATTATTATGGTAGTTATTCTACCAGTAGAAAAACAACCTTTACCAATAACAATTATTTCTGGTTTATTAATGTTATTATTTGCGGGTTGGTTGGGATGGAAAGTATTTCGAGGAATCAAGCTTTTATTAAAAGAACCACAGACTCGTTTATCTACTTTAACTTTATTGAGTTTTACAACTTTCGTATTATTAGGAATCTTGGCAATTGCTTACATACTCGGTAAAGATATCACAATTGCACCCCGTTATAATTTTATTTATTATCCTAGTTTCAGCACTTTAATTGCAGCCGGGTTGATTTCTGAAAACAACAGTAATCGGATTATTTTGTTCGCTGAAAATTCTCTAGAAAAACCAAATATTCTCAAATTTAGCACTCAAAAATTATTTTTCCCAATCGTTTTATTAACTAGCTTTATTAGCTGTCTATTCGTAGTATCTGATTTAGCTTTTCAAAAACCATATCTACCCCAACAAGTAGCGCAAAATATTTACCAAGAACCCTCTATTCCCGTCATGACTATCATGGCATATCGTAATTATCAAGATGTAGCTTTAGGTTTAAGTTTTGCTTTGGCTTTACAAAGAGAAATTAAGACATTTCAAAATAGTAATATTTCTGGATCAAATTATCATAATTTTGCTTTTTTTAACCAATCCGTTGGACTAGAATCGGTTTTTAAAAACCTTTCCCAATTACCCAATCAAAATATTTCCCAACTTAATTTGTGGATATTTGCACCCGGAAGAATCCGAAACGATTATCCCCAACAAATTCAAGTTTCTCCATCATTATCTTGCAATATCGACACTAACCAACATTATCGTATCGGCATTCCTTATCAACTTTATCGCTGTCAAAAAAACAACTAGATTATTCCGCACAAAAAACTCTGCGTACCTCCGCGCTTTCCTTTGCCCTCCTCTGCGTTAAAAAATATATAATTTTGGGCGTTGCTGATTTAAATATATGAAAATTATTTTGCGTGATTTTAAAATCTTTGGGAGACATGATATATCACGTCTCTACATTTAAAATTCATACTTAGATTCACCAACGCTTAATTTTGATATCAACAGACTTGATATACAATTACATCTCGCAATTTCCAGCAACTATTTGTATTCCCCAACACCAAAACAAAATACTTTGCACAAAACTGAATTGCAATTTGACACAAAAAATGTAAAGTTTTATTAAGAAGCGAGAGGATTTTTGAATTTACATCTGACAACCTAATGAAGCAGACAATTCAGAATCATTGCAGGAGCAGCTGTGTTAGAGCAACACCCCATATATCCATCGTTTTTTTGTCACATATTAGCATTACGCATATGACACATTCTGAAGAATTAAACGAGCAGCTAAATCAATTAGCAACAGAAGTTTGTCAGCATCCGAATGGTAGCCTGAAACGACAGCGATTGTTAAATCAATTGATTTATCGAATGCAGCAGTCAGGGAAAATTTGGAAAGGTAGCGATATTCGGGAGCAATATTATGAAGATGGATTACAACAAACTTGGTTTTGGTTTTGCAAAAGTATTCACAAATATGATGTATCTCAAGCAAATGTAATTACTTGGTTTAATGTCCATTTAAAGTATAGACTTTTAGATATTCGTCAACAAATAGCTGAAGAAAATGAGACTAAAGTAACTAGCTTAGAATATCAAGAATCAAATCCAATAGATCCAATTGATAAGTTACCCGCACCAGATAAACCGCAACCAATTTTAGAAGAAACTCTAGAATGGATTGAAACCCAAGGTAGTGAATTACGTCGTCTTCACATTCGTTCATTTCCGCATATTAACTGTCAAGTATTGCTCAAATATAAATTACCTCCCGATGCAAAAACTTGGCGTGAATTAGCCGAACAATTCGGTAAAAGAGAAAGTACTCTCAATCATTTTTACAACCACAAATGTCTTCCTTGTTTGCTAGCTTTTGGCAGAGAACAAGGATATATAGATACGTAGCAAAAGTTATTTTAAGGTATTTACTGATGATGTCAACAGAACAGCTAATTATTTCTATTCCAATTACTGAATCCGAGCGAAATCAGGCACATAAATTTGCTCAAGAACAATCTAATCCCGAAAAAGCCAAGCAAGTTTATCATAATACTTTAGCTGTATTAGTTACTAATAACTATTTACAAATGTTAGATGTAGCGACTGCATTACAACAGAGTTATAGTTGGAATACTTACGCTCGATTAACTACTAATATTGCGGACTTAAATCTACCAGAAAAAGGACATTTAGAATGTCGTTCAATATTAAAAGGTAATGATACTTGTTACGTTCCTCAAGATGTCTGGAATAACCGTATAGGTTATGTTGTAGTGCAGCTTGATGAGGATTGTAAACAAGGAAACTTATTAGGATTTGTGCCGCAAATTAATAGCCCTACGCTTAATCTTAACAAGTTGCAATCTTTAGATAACTTATTTGAACTTCTACATTCTAATCAAACTGTAATTCAGTTAAATAAATGGTTAGAGAATGCTATTGACACAGGCTGGAAAAATATTCAAGAAATTATAGATAAACAAGCAATTAGTCCTCTTTTTGTATTTGCGGATATTTCTCCTAAAGTTGCGAATATTGAAAAAATGGAAGATATAGTAGCACAATTATATTCCAGCCAAGATGAGATAAATAAAGTTGATTCAGATTCCGAAAAAGCTTTAATTCATCTATTAAAAAATACTCACAATGAAGAAATTCGCTGGAAAGCCGCAGAATTGCTTTGGGAAATAAATCCACAAAACCCCGCAGGAGGAATCAGAAAAGCAATTGATTTAGGTATACACTTTAGTAAAAATGCTGTGGCTTTGATGGTGGCAATTTTACCCAAACCAGATGAAAGCTTGGCAATTTTAATTAGAGTATATCCGGGAGGTGGTAAAATTCATCTTCCCCCAGGATTACAACTCAGCGGCTTAGATGCAGAGGGAAACTCTTTCTTTACAGTAGAATCTAGAAATAAAGATAACTATATTCAGTTTAAATTTACTGCCGAATTAGGAGATAAATTCAACATTCAGGTTGCTTTAGATGATGCAAAAATTACAGAGAGATTTATTGTTTAGTTATTCAGATAATTTGTATGCGCCGATTTTTCTCTGTTCAAATTAATATTTTTATTTGTAGAGATGCAATATCATGCTTCTCTACATTTTTAATATTTTTAACGCGAAGGGACGCAAAGGTATACGCAAAGGGACGCAAAGTTTTTTATCACAAATATTATTAAAAATGGAAACATTAGCATTTATAATCTATTCTTCAGTATAATTACGGTTATAAATTAAACGAATTTTTAAGAAAAACCATTATTCCCCAAGCGTCATGAGCAAGTTTGTAGTATTGAATATTGACGAAGGCAGTTTTGAGCAAGGTTTTCGTGTAATACTCGGAATTGGTGAAGATGGTGGTTCAACATTCTTTAGACGAGAAATTACGCTGTCTCCAGCTCCGGATATTCCCCGATTATATCGAGATTGGCAAGATAAATACCGCGAGTTGGGTAAAACTATTAGACAAATTAATATTCCTCCTGCTCAAATTACTAATTTTTCTGTAATTGAAGATGAAAATGTTGCTAGAAATCGATTTGAAAAATATTTGATTCAGTGGTTTAGTCAACTTTCTTTCCGAGAATTACGAGTCAGAATAGAAGAAAAAACCCAGCCAAAGGAATCAATAAGAATAATTATAGATACTAATAATATTTATTTAAAAAAGCTTCCTTGGCATTTATGGGAATTATTTGATAATCGTCCCCAAGCTGAATTTGCTTTGAGTGCAGAGTATTCACCTCCTAGTGAACCTTTAAAACGTCCGGTAAGAATTTTAGCAATTTTCGGTGGTAGTGAAGGATTAGATTTATCTTTAGATCGACAGTTATTAATAAATTTACGCAAGCGGGGAGCGAAAGTTACTTTTTTAGAAAAACCTCAAATAAAACAACTTAGTCACAGTTTGTGGGAGCAACATTGGGATATTCTATTTTTTGCGGGACATAGTTCTTCTAAAGAAGAATGTAAAAGCGGAGAAATTCAAATTAATGACAGTGAAAGTCTCTCATTAACTAGGTTGAGAAATGCCTTAAAAACTGCGGTTAAAAATGGTTTGAAACTGGCAATTTTTAATTCTTGTGATGGTTTGGGTTTAGCGGATGAATTGAGTGGTGTGAAAGTTCCGCAAATGATTGTAATGCGTGAACCTGTACCCGATGAAGTAGCAAGACAGTTTTTGCAATACTTTTTAGAAGATTTTTCCCAAGGACATTCTTTGTATTTAGCGGTAAGAAATGCACGTCAACGTCTGGAATTTATGGAAGAAGAATTTCCTTGTGCTTCTTCGTTACCTGTCATTTGTCAAAACCCCGCTGCTCGTCCTTTAATTTGGGATAAAAAATCAATTTCACTTCAGAAAATAGGGGTTTTCACGAGTGTAATATTCGGAGTTTTTTTAAGTTATTTAATTTTATTTAGAATACCTAAAGTTGAAACTGTTAACGAAAATCTTCCTCCAAAACAACCAGAAGTAATAGTAAATTCGGGAGACACTCTACAAGACTTCGGCAAAAATTTTAGTTGGGGAGAAAAATTATTAATTAATTCCGATTTAAATGATGATAAAGATGCTGGAATCAAAGCTTTTAAAAATAAAAAGTTTCATCAAGCTATTGAATATTTCCACAAATCTTTAGAAAGACAACCTAATGATCCAGAAACATTAATTTATCTAAATAATGCCGTTGCAAAAGAAACTTCTAAAATTAATCTTCTTCCTGTTCCCAACACGTTAAAATCCGCTTTAAATACTTGTTATTTACGAAATAATTCTCATCAAATTTTGAAAATTGCTGCTCCTATTCCTATTAATGCCGATTCTCACATTGCACGAGATTTATTAAGAGGAATTGCACAAGCTCAAAATGAAATAAATTGTACAGGTGGAATTAATGGCAAACTATTACAGATAATGATAGTTGATGATGAAGATCACTCATCTGTAGTGGAAGAAGTTGCTAACAAAATGGTGGCAATTCCAAATATTTTAGCAATAGTTGGTCATTATTCTAGTAGTTCAACTTTAGACGCAGGCAAAATATACGACGGTAAAATTGTCGCGGTTTCTCCTACTAGTAACGCTTTTAGAAAGTCACAAATTAATCCAAACGGATTAGATTTTAGCGAATGGGTATTTCGTACACCTCCTAGCGGTGTTAAAAATTTAGTTGAGTATATGGTGAATAAAAAAGGTTATAAAAAAGCCGCCGTTGTTTATGTTCCTAATCGTGATTGGAGCGAGTCTACCTATGAAGAATTTAAAAATTATTTAACATCAAAAGGTGGTGAAATTGTTGACGAATGCAAACTAGATGGTAATTTTATTGCAGAAAATTGTGTAGAAAATGCCGTCAAAAAACAAGCCGAGGTAATGTTGTTATTGCCTGAAATTAATCAAAATATCTTTGATAAAGCTTTACCAATTTTTAATGCTAATTATAATAACCCAAAGAGATTATTTTTGTTAGGTGGTACCTCAATGTACAGCAACAAAATTAAGAAAAAATTCGCTGAAAATATGGTAATTAGTATGTACTGGCATCGAAATGATCATAACCCCAGTCAATTTGAAAGCGATGCTCTAGCACTTTGGAATGCCGAAATCAACGGACGCGCTGCAATGTCATATGATGCTACGATGGTAATTGCTGAAGGTTTGCGACGTATGGGTAATAATCCAACTCGCGAAGGACTCAAACAGGTTTTATCCGCAAAGAATTTCTCGGCAAAAAGCGTTGCAGGAACAGTACAATTTGAAAATCGCGATCGCCGTACCCTGAAAAATAATGCTCAACTCGCCGTACTAGTTCAAGTAAAATGCGACACTCAAATATTACAGCCTAGTTGTAATTTCGTTACAGTTCCACAACAGTAAAGTTATGAATTGTAGAGACGTAACAATGCGACATCTCTACGGTACCACCAGAATTTTAACCTTTAACCTCTAACCTCTAACCTCTAACCTCTAACCTTTAACCTCTAACCTTTAACCTTTAACCTTTAACCTTCACCCTACTCCTTACTCATCAATTTGCCAAGAATCTTTGGTAAATTCTTCATCCAAAATTCTCTTCGGCTTGACGATCACAATTATTCTTCCTAATAACTGTACTTCTGGTTCAGTTTCAAACCACTGAAAATCTAATTCTCCAGAATTTTCTACCACAAAATAACTACCAGAATCCCATTTTCTTTGAGAACGATCTATCGCTACCATTATTGGTTGTGGATTATTTTGCTCTTGGTTAGGAAATCTGTCGCTGTTACACAATATTACCACTGGATCTTGGGCAGCTAACACCACTTGCCAACCTGGTAAAGGTACCCATGCGCCCTCACCTGCAAATTTTACCATGTTAAATGGTCCATTTTCTTCCACTATGGGAACCGCTTGCAAATCAGTCGGTGTCAATGGTAACTCACCCACCACTGGAACTACACGAGACATTTCCGCATCCGATTCCAGACGGTAAAAAGGTAACAGCGGTGCAGGACGTTGGGGAACAACCGTAAAATCAGTTAACAAATGTTCGATTTTTTTCCGTGCTGACTCAGTATGAGCAAACTTTAAACCTTTAGCAATAAAACGCGATCGCAATTGTAAATCTGATTTTTGTCTAGCTTGTTTCCAAGTTTGATAAGCCACCGCATCTCCGGGATGTGCGGAAAATCCTTCGGGTAAATGACGCAAGCGGGAAAAATCTTTGATTGCTCTAGCGACTTCTTTAACTTCATCTGCATCAACTTTATGCTCAAAGGTAAGCTCAGCAGCACTTGCACGTTCTTCTTCAGTGAGCAAACGCAATTCATATAAGATATCGCTTCCTCGTTGGGAATAATATGATTGTACTTCCTGCGGCGCACCACCTTTTTTCAAAGAATTATAAACTTGAGAACCAACAATAATTTGATTCTGCTGAATCGGTTCAAAACCAGTAGCTTCAAAAATGTCTTGAGGATTGTAACCGACTTTTTGTAAATAAGCACAACCTTGTCCCCATTCCACCCAGTTTCCTTCTTTTTGTCTGAGCTTTTGTAGTAATTCTTGGACTACTTCCGGATCTGGTTGATTTTCAGTATTTTGAATTGGGGATGGGAAATCTGTCATAACTGGGGATAGGAAAATTCACGGTAGTAAACACAATTTTATGATGTAACGGCGTAACTAAACAAAACTCATGATTACAAATTTTCTCGTGCAAGTAAAAAAAATCAACTTCAATCTTGGGGTGAATACTCTACCGCTAATGAAAATTATGAGTTATCAAAGAATAATCTAGCATCGGATACTAATTTTAATTCCGTGTTTTTTCGGATAATATTGCTCGACTTTAATTAGACAATAGTCCTTTTAGAGCAGTAAGCATTACACTGTCAACTGTCACAATAGATTGATATCAAATATAAAAAAGCACATATGATAATGTAAAAAAATAAATATAATGAAAAATCTTCCAACCGAACTAACAAGCGAACTAAATAATATCCAGAGTAAATTGATGACTCCAGAAAGACGTAAAAAACAAAAAATCTTAGTAGTAGACGACGAACCTGATAATCTAGATTTGTTGTACCGAACTTTTCGTCGTGACTTTCAAGTGTTGAAAGCAGATAGCGGTACTAGTGCTTTAAAAGTATTAGCTGAGGAAGGAGAAGTTGCTGTAATTATCTCCGATCAAAGAATGCCAGAAATGAAGGGAACTGAATTTCTGAGCAAAACTTTACCTCAATTTCCCGATACAGTACGCATCATTTTGACTGGTTTTACCGATATTGAAGACCTTGTAGATGCGATTAACGCTGGACAAGTTTACAGATATATTACCAAGCCTTGGGACCCAGAAGAACTCAAAGGAGTTGTACAACGGGCTGCTGAAACCTACGATTTGCTCAAACAGCGTACTGAAGAATTACGTCGCGCCAATTCCCAAATGGCGTTATTAACTTCATCGGTACAGATTAGCCAAACTGTTTCCAGTGTAGAGGAAAGTTTAGCACCAATTGCCGCAATCTATGGAGAAACTTTTGCTGCTGATGGTTGTATTCTGCAATTAGTAGAAAATGACAGTTTAACTTCTACTAGTGGTACTTTTAGTCAAGATGGAATATTAAACAATTGGTTGGATCAAGACCCTTTAATCAAGGAAACTATTACAACCAAGAAAATGAAAATTTGCGTAAATGTACTTGCATCAGAACAACTCAAAGATTTCGCTCATTATTCAGATACAGATACACAAGCACATTTGACTATTCCCGTTGTTCACGCCAATCAAGTTACCGCAGTACTATCGTTACAGTGGAAAAAACCCTGTACCTTACAAGAAGATGAATTAAAATTGATTCACCTTTCCGGACAAGTCTTAGCGCTTGTACTTAATTGCGCTGATTACAGTTAACAGTTAACAGTGAGCAGTGAACAAACGGGTAAACCTCTTTCCTTATCGGAGAGAGGGTTTGAAATTTTTCAAATAACTGATAATTAATAACTGATAACTGATAACTGATAACTGATAACTGATATGTCTGAAATTCGCTCCATTTTTAACCGCATTGCACCTGTTTACGATCAATTGAATGATTGGTTGAGTCTTGGGCAACATCGGATATGGAAGGAAATGACGGTTAAATGGAGCGCAGCCAAGACGGGAGACACTTGTCTGGATTTGTGTTGCGGTAGCGGTGATTTAGCTTTTCGCATCGCTCGTAGAGTCGGAAAAAGTGGCAAAGTAGAGGCTGTAGACTTTTCTCCAGAGTTATTAGAAGTAGCTAAACAACGTCAGAAGGAATATTATCCGATTCCTTCTATTACTTGGATTGAAGCTGATGTACTAGAATTACCTTTCGACGATAATCAATTTAACGCCGCTACAATGGGTTATGGATTAAGAAATGTTACAAATATTCGCCGTTGTTTGAGCGAATTACATCGAGTTTTACAACCAAAAGCAAAAGCTGCAATATTAGACTTTCATCGTCCCGAAAATGCTGTAATGCGTGGCTTTCAGCAATGGTATTTGGATAATCTCGTAGTTCCCGCAGCCAGTCAAATGGGTTTAAAGGAAGAATACGCTTATATTAATCCCAGCTTAGAACGCTTCCCATCAGGTAAAGAGCAAATTAAGATAGCCTCGGAAGTTGGTTTCGCTTCTGCGGTACACTATCCCATCGCAAACGGTATGATGGGAGTGCTAGTACTAACAAAGAATTAGGAGTGAGGAGTTAGGAGTTAAGAATTAAGAATTAGGAGTTTTTAGTATTGAAAAACTGGGAATTTACAACTTAAATAATATATAATTCCTTTTTTCTTAGATAAATTATTTTAGCAAATTACTAATTTGATTAAAATCAAATTTTAATTAAATAATCATGAATAATCATGCGATAAATTCCCTAATTATTCAATTCAATTACTCTTTTCATTAACTCCTAACTCTTAACTCCTAATTCCTAACTCCTAATTCCTAACTCCTAACTCCTAATTCCTAACTCCTAACTCCTAACTCCTAACTCCTAACTCCTAACTCCTAACTCCTAATTCCTATCGTGGATTTATCTAATCTCTGGTTATATATTACTCCCCCCGTAGCAGGTGCAATTATCGGCTATTTCACCAATGATTTAGCGATAAAAATGTTATTTCGTCCTTACCGAGCAATTTATATCGGTGGAAAAAGGATTCCATTTACACCTGGATTGATACCTCGTAATCAAGAGCGTTTAGCTAAGAATGTTTCTAAAACCATAATGCAGTCGCTGCTGACACCAGAAGAATTGCAAAAATTGGCACGACGCTTGTTAGAAAGAGAACGAGTAGAGTCAGGAATTCTCTGGTTGCTGCAAATGGCTATCAATCAAATTAAAGATGATAGAGAGCAGAAAACGACTAAAATCCTAGCAGGAATTCTCAAAGATTTGCTCGGAGAATCATTACCCCGTCTACTCAAAGTTTTAGCACGACGGGAAGATTTTTTAGAAGCACAAATAGATCAGATATTCGACCAAATATTATTAGAATT
>JBHJOU010000930.1:0-2034 GCA_050329355.1 Rivularia sp. (in: cyanobacteria) | reverse complement strand
ATTTTAGTTCACCGCAACGCCGTTTTACCTAAGTTTATGACCTGGTTAAACCAGGGGGGTACCGAATTACCTCGTTTAAAGTTTCCGGGTACAAGCCCGGTATACTGCCACGAAACTATCCAGTTCCCATATCATAAAAAGCATAGATCACAAAACTGTATGGCAGTCACCAACGTCGTAGTGCAACAAATCTATTATAACTTTCACTGTTGTTATTGTGTAATAAATAAATAAATATTTATTTTTTATGATCCTTTGATTGCTGATTTATTCAGAATACCATACAGACTCTATATTTCGGGCAATTGTCATTGCTTCATCACGGTTTAATTGATTTAATAAAACTGTAATGTGACCCAGTTTACGTCCGGGACGAGATTCTGATTTCCCATACCAATGAAGATAGGCTCCAGGAATTTTTGCTAGGGTAGAGCGTTTGTCGATATAGTTACTTGTTCGTGTTTCATAACCTAACAAATTTACCATAATAGCACAAGGATTTTTCATCGCCACATTACCTAAAGGTAAATCGCAAACGGCTCTTAAGTGTTGCTCGAATTGCGAAGTAAAGCAAGCATCTATGGAAAAGTGTCCGGAATTATGAGTCCGAGGTGCAATTTCATTTACTAATACTTGATCGCCATCGGTCAAAAATAATTCTATAGCAAAAATTCCTACTACTTGCAAGCTATTTAGTACAGTACAAGCAATATCTTGAATGGTTTTTTCTATCTGAGGACTGATGTCCGCAGGTGCAATAACTCGCCGACAAACTTGTTGTTCTTGTTGGGTTTCTACAACTACAAAAGGAGAAATTTCACCACTTGTTGAACGCGCTGCAATTATGGATAATTCTTTTTGGAAAGGAATAAATTGTTCTAACAAAAAATTAGAATTCAAACAGTTTTTTGTTTCTAAATCAGTTAAATTCTTGATGATAAAAGTACCTTGACCATCATAGCCGTGACGACGAGCTTTTAAAACAGATGGGAAGCTTAATTCCCATTCCGAGTCATGGTAATTTGTTGTGTATATACTTTTATTAACTGATGAAATTGCAAATAATGATTCAGGTAATATAAACTTGGGAACTGGTATACCCAAATCACGCAAAAAACAACGTTGATGATATTTATCGAGTAGAGGAGATAAAGCTTCGATTCGAGGACGAAAACAAACACCTTGCGAAGCAATTTGAGATAAAGCTTTTATATCAACAAATTCGTTTTCAAAAGTAATTACATCGGATTTTTCTGCTAACTCAATTGTGGCTTTAGCATCATTAACCGCTGCAAAAACAGTATCGCTAGCAATTCCAACAGCCGGGTCATTACACTCTGGAGTTTGGACAATTAATTCTACTCCTAATTTGTTGGCAGCAGTACCCATCATTAATGCTAACTGTCCGCCACCAATTACACCAACACGCTTGATTTGCATTTATCAAAAATAATTAGTTTCTACACCATTTTTAGAGTTGTTAACGTTAGCTTGTTCGCAAAGTTATCTCATCTACACTCCGTAATCATGTTTGTATTAACAAATGTTACTGCGACGACCGGCGTTCTCCGGTCAGCCATCTCTGATATCAACTTCCGTCAAGTTTACCTTAAATTCCGTAGTATATAATCTCATATCTTTGACTTATACCGGGAAAAAGTTTCTCACGCTGATTGATAATTGAGCATTCTGACTAATTTATTTTCCCAAATTAACTTTACATTTGTTTAAATAAATCATTGCTTTACTCTCAAAATCTTGAGAAAAGTTTACCTTCAAAGGAATAAATAAAGTTTATTATCATTTAATAAAAGAATAAAAGAAGTCCTGTTATTCTTGTAATTAGTAAAAGCTTTGTTTGATGTTTTTATAGACATAAGTCGATAAAATATTGTCTTAACAAAGCGTTACATTAGATAGTTACAAATCTTGTCATACAGAATTGTGAACTATAAGTAATAATCGAGAAGTTTTTATTTATTATTATTGGCAAGTTATGCTGAAAAATTTAAATCGAATTGCTAACAATCCGAT
>JBHJOU010000799.1:0-2826 GCA_050329355.1 Rivularia sp. (in: cyanobacteria) | reverse complement strand
AATTGTTCATAGTATTCATAAAAATTTAATAACAACAAACTCTTCTACCAATCTAACAAATTGCTGACAAATGGAGCGCCACACAGCGTCTTTTTCAGCAAAGCGAAATAGGTATGAGTTAAGACCACCGGAAGACGGGAGTTAGGAGTTAGGAGTTAGGAATTATACAAATATTGTAGTGAAAGCCGAAAATCTCCCTAATTATCTTATATTACCCATTACCCATTTTCGACAATTTGGTTTTGCTGTCGTAGATAAGTTTGGATGAATGAATCTAATTCTCCATTCATTACATCGGCGATCGCCGTTGTTTCAACGTTAGTACGTAAATCCTTGACCATTTGATAAGGATGGAATACATAGTTACGTATTTGATTTCCCCAAGAAGCTTCCACCATATCACCGCGAATTTCCGCGATTTCTTGAGCGTGTTGTTCTTGAGCCACAACTAACAACTTTCCTTTGAGACGAGCCAGGGCTTTTTCTTTGTTTTGCAATTGCGATCGTTCTTCTGTACATCGCACGGCAATACCAGTAGGAAGGTGAACAATTCGCACTGCGGTTTCTACTTTGTTGACGTTTTGTCCACCTTTACCACCTGCTCTAGATGTAGTAATTTCCAAATCTTTATCAGGAATATCTAGTTCTACATTGTCATCTATCTGAGGCATGACTTCTATGCCTGCGAAACTAGTTTGTCGCTTACCATTGGCGTTGAAAGGGGAAATTCTGACCAAACGATGGGTACCCATTTCGGAACGCAAATAACCGTAAGCGTAACGTCCGGTAACTTCTAGTGTCGCCGATTTGATTCCAGCTTCATCACCGGCAGATTCGTCAGTTAAGTTAACTTTATAACCGTGATTTTCTGCCCAACGGGTATACATTCGTAGCAGCATCTCCGCCCAATCTTGAGCATCAGTACCCCCCGCACCTGCTGTAATCGTCACTAGAGCGCCTTTAGCATCGTAGGGGCCAGAAAGTAACTGCTGTAATTCCCATTGATCGAGCTCTTTTTTGAGACTAGTAACGTTAGATTTTGCTTCGCTCATCAGCGACTCATCAGTGTCGGATTCTAACAGTTCGATAACTGCCCTTGTATCTTCTAAACTAGAGTGCCAATCATGATACTGTTGTAGATGGTCTTTAAGTTCATTGAGTTCTTGCAGAGTATCTTGAGCCTTATTTTGGTCATCCCAAAATTCGGGTTGCGCTGCGATTTCTTCTAAATCTTGAATTTTAGCTTTGAGTGCAGGTAAGTCAAAGATAGTCCTGAGTTTTACCCAGGCGATTAGATAACGTTTCGATTTCCCGTTTTAGTTCTAAAACGTCCATATTTGTTTACAATTGTCAGCTTTAATGCTTCTAGAATCTGTGTGTATTTTATATTTATCTTTGATTTTAGCGACTGTCTGCAAAATTTTCTCGTTTTAAGGTTTTTTTATTTGATAACCGAATTAAATATAAAGACTTGGAAATGTTACCAAACTTTACTCATATTCAACACAAAATCTGGTAATACATCTTCACCACTAACGGTATCGGGATTTTCCAAGCATTCTACTGACATTTGGGGACGATAAATGTAAACCTTGTGGTTTTTGCGGTCAATTAACCAACCTAACTGTATTCCAGGTTCCTGCATATATTCTGCCATCTTTTCCTGTAACGGTTTGAGATTGTCGCTAGCAGACCTCAATTCAATCACAAAATCGGGACAGATAGGAGCAAATTTTTGTTGTTGCTCTTGCGATAAAGTATTCCAGCGTTCTAATTTGATCCAAGAAACATCAGGAGAGCGTTCCGCACCAGTAGATAGTTTAAATCCTGTACTAGAATCAAAGCAAATACCCGTACCGTCTTCTTCCGACCATTTGCCAACTTGTAAAGCTATATTAAAATTACGATTACCAGTTTCCGAACCCGTAGGTGACATAATCGATATTTCCCCGTATTTATTTCGTTCAATGCGTAAATCGCGGTTTATCTGACACAATTCAAAGAATTGCTCATCTGTCATTGATGAAGGAAATTGTAACAGCAAAGGAGATGAAAGCATGATTTTTACTTACCTAGACTTATATTTCCTATTTTGAATCATATACATTTGATTTTCATGCATATAATGTCAAAAAAATTAAATTAATTCGTTTTGTACCCAAAAACTTGTAGAGACGCGATATATCGCGTCTCTACATTTAATACATTATTGATAGTTCAACAACACAACTACAATTATTTATTAGGTTGGGGAGTCATCCGTAGATAAGACTTAATTTCTTCGTATCCTTTAGGAAACTTCTGCTTAAGAACTTCTGGATCTTTAAGTGTGGGGACAATAACGCAATCATCACCATCTTTCCAGTCAGCAGGAGTTGCAACGCTGTAATTATCGGTTAACTGCAAGGAATCAATTACCCGCAGAATTTCATCAAAATTACGTCCGGTGCTAGGAGGATAAGTTAAACTCAAGCGTAATTTATGCTCTGGGTCAATGATAAACACCGTCCGCACAGTGACTTTAGCGTTAGCGTTGGGATGAATCATATCATAAAGGTCAGAAACCTTTTTATCGTCATCCGCCAAAATTGGATAATTCAGTTTAGTGCTTTGGGTTTCCTCAATATCTCCGATCCAACCTTTGTGAGATTCTACATCATCTACACTAAGTGCGATCGCCTTAACATTGCGCTTGTCAAATTCCGGCTTTAACTTTGCAACCGTACCCAATTCAGTCGTACAAACAGGTGTATAGTCAGCCGGGTGGGAAAACAGTACTACCCAGCTATCACCAGCCCATTTGTAAAAATCAATTTCCCCTTCACT
>JBHJOU010000192.1:0-6272 GCA_050329355.1 Rivularia sp. (in: cyanobacteria) | reverse complement strand
CCACGGTCAAATACGACTTGAGTAACACCTTTTTCTAATGCTCTTGCAGCTAATGTCTTGCCAACTTCAGTGGAAGCCGCTTGATTAGAACCGGAAGTTAATTTAGATTTTAATTCCGGTTCTAAACTTGATGCTGTAGCCAAAGTTTGGTGTAATGTATCATCTATTACTTGAGCATAAATATGCTCGTTGGAGCGATACACTGCCAAGCGAGGACGCTCGGAAGAGCCAAATACTTTGCCTCTGATGCGTCTATGACGACGCTGTTTTGATTGTTGACGGGTAGTTTTCATAATTTACTTTTTACCACCTTTACCAGCTTTACCAGCTTTACGTCTGACAATTTCGTTATCATAACGAATGCCTTTACCTTTATAAGGTTCTGGTGGACGAACCGCACGAATTTTAGCGGCTGTATTCCCAACCACTTCCTTGTCGTAACCACTAACAACTATCGCAACGCCTTTTTCTTCAATGGCAAATTGAACTCCTTCTGGTGGAGCAATTTCCACAGGATGACTATATCCAACGTTGAGAACTAAATCACGACCTTTGACTTGCGCTCGATAACCAACACCTTGAAGTTTCAACTGACGTTGAAATCCTTTAGAAACTCCTTCAACCATGTTGGAAACCAAAGTACGACTTAAGCCGTGCATTTGTCGGCACACTCTCGAATCGTCTTGACGGGATACAGTTAAAGTATCTCCTTCTTGGGAAACGCTAACTTGAGTTGGAAGTTCCCTTGAGAGTTCGCCTTTTGGACCTTTTACAGATACTTTGCCACCGTTAATTGTGACTTGTACCTTTGCAGGTATTGTTATTGGCTGTTTACCAATTCTAGACATGGTTTTTTGTCCTTAAATATGCCAATTTTAGATTTTGAATTTTGGATTTGGGATTGAGGAAATTATAACCACTACTAACTTGAAGACGAGTTTTACTTGGCAAATTTCTTAGTAGGAATCTAGAAAAATCTAAAATCTAAAATCTAAAATCCAAAATTTCTTGACTACCAAACGTAGCAAAGTACTTCGCCGCCTAAATTTTTCTGACGTGCCTCTCGGTCAGTCATGATGCCGGAGGATGTAGATATTATGGCAATACCAATACCTCCTAATACTCTTGGTAAGTCTTTTTTATTGGAATATACTCGCAAACCCGGTCTGCTTACTCGCTTGAGGGCAGTGATTACTGGTTGGCGATTTTTCCCTTTATATTTCAAAGAAATTACCAAATGACTCTCAATTCCTTCTCCGGCTGTTTCAAAATCATTGATAAAGCCTTCTTCCCGCAACACTTTAGCTATATTTTGGCTCATTTTGGCTGCTGGCACTTGTGTTGTTTGATGCCGAGCTAAATTAGCGTTGCGGATGCGCGTTAGCATATCTGCAATTGTGTCGTTTGCCGCCATCGTTTCCTCTATTTAGATGAACTTATTGCTCCCGAAAGGGCATTCCCATTTCTTTTAGTAAAGCGCGACCTTCTTCATCATTTCTAGCTGTAGTAATGATGGAGATGTCCATACCGCGAATTTGGTCAACTTGGTCGTATTCGACTTCTGGAAAAATTAATTGTTCTCTAACTCCTAGAGTATAATTTCCCCGACCATCAAAGCTTTTGGCACTGACTCCGCGAAAGTCACGAATTCTCGGTAATGACAGGTTTATCAAACGGTCGAGAAAGTTGTACATCTTATCACTTCTAAGAGTTACCATTACCCCTACAGGCATACCTTCTCGAATTTTGAATCCTGCGATCGCCTTTTTTGCTCGCGTGACCACTGGTTTTTGACCAGTAACCAATGCTATCTCATTTAAAGATGCTTCTAATGCTTTGGCATTTTGAGAAGCTTCCCCCAATCCTCGGTTAACACTTACTTTTACAACCTTCGGTACCTGATGGATATTTGAATATTCAAATTGTTTCATCAGATTGGGGACAATTGTCTCCAGATATCTACTTTTTAATCCTACTGCCATTTTTTTCTCCTAATCCCTGGGCTTGGTCAGGGAAATACAAGTTATGAGTTATGAGTTATGAGTTATAAAGCTTCTAATTCTTAACTCCTCACTCTTAACTCCTAACTATTTATCGATGATTTCCCCAGTTTTCTTTAACATTCTGACTTTTTTACCCTCTTGGGTAAAGGTATAACAGACGCGAGAAGCTACGTTTTCCTTGGTGGAATAAAGCATAACGTTAGAACTATGAATGGGAAATTCCTGGGTAACAATTTTTCCCGATTCACCTTCTTGTTGAGGCTTGACGTGCTTGGTTTTAATATTTACACCTTTAACAATAACTTTACTCTTTTTAGTCATTGTTTCCACAATTTCACCGACTTTGCCTTTGTCTTTTCCAGAAATTACCTGAACGGTATCTCCAGTTTTGACGTGCATTTTGTGAAATTTAGGCTTGACGTTTTTCTTAATTGACATTACAGTACCTCCGGTGCCAGAGAAACTATTTTAGTAAAGTTTTTATCGCGTAATTCCCGTGCTACAGGGCCAAATACCCGTGTTCCTCTGGGATTTCCGTCTTTGTTGATGATCACTGCGGCGTTATCATCAAAACGAATGGTCATGCCGGTTTCGCGATTCACGCCTTTTCTAGTACGGACTATTACAGCCTCTACCACATCAGACTTTTTTACAGCCATATTTGGTTGAGCATCTTTGACGACAGCGATAATGCGATCGCCAATACTGCCATAGCTTCGATTTCCGGCACCCAGAACACGAATGCACATCAATTTACGCGCACCGCTGTTATCAGCAACATTTAGGTAAGACTGGGCTTGTATCACAATTTATCTCCATTGTAAAGTTGTTAAGGATGGATGTAACAACCGCTTGTTATCAGTTATTCCTACTATTGAGGATTTCTTTGACTTGCCAGCGCTTAGTTTTGCTTAAGGGTCTGGTTTCCTGAATCCGCACGCGATCGCCTTCTTTGCAGTTATTTTCTTCGTCGTGAACTTTGTAGCGTTTGGTTGTAACTACAATTTTGCCGTATTTTTGATGACTATCTCGACTTTCCACGGCGACTACGACGGTTTTTTGCATTTTATCGCTGACTACTAAGCCAACTCTTTCTTTAATAGCCATTAGTTGTTAGTTGTTGGTTGTTAGTTGTTAGTTGTTGGTTATTAGTTATTAGTTGTTAGTTTAGTTATTAGTTGTTAGTTTTTGGTTGTTAATTTTTCCACTAACCATTATCTACTATCCTATCTACTAACTACTAACCATTAGCCCGTTTACGTTCTCCTTCTACTGTTAGCAATTGAGCTAAACGGTGACGAGCGTGTTTAAATTTGGCGGGTTTTTCTAACTGTTTAGTTGCTTGTTGTAAGCGCAGATCGAATAACTGCTTTTTAGTGGCAAGAATTTCTTGCACTAATTGCTCGTCGCTCAAATCTCTAGCTTCTGAAATTTTAGGAAAAGGCATAATTTATGCTTTTGGTTCTAGTTCGGCACGGGAAATAAATTTAGTTTTTATTGGTAGCTTGTGTGAAGCTAAACGCATAGCTTCGCGAGCAGTTTCTTCAGCGACACCAGCAATTTCAAATAAAATTCTTCCTGGCTTAACTACAGCTACCCAATATTCGGGATTACCTTTACCAGAACCCATTCGGGTTTCTGCGGCACGCATTGTCACGGGCTTATCTGGGAATACTCGAATCCAGATTTTTCCACCCCTACGAATGTAACGAGTCATCGCTCGACGGGAGGCTTCAATTTGACGAGATGTAATCCAAGATGGTTCTTGAGCCTGGAGAGCAAAATCACCAAAGTTGAGACTACTACCTCGCGTTGCTAATCCTGTCATCCGTCCGCGATGTTGCTTACGGAATTTAGTTCTTTTAGGACTTAACATGACTTAATAGTTGTTGGTTGTTAGTTGTTAGTTGTTGGTTGTTAGTTGCTAGTTGTTAGTTGCTAGTTGTTGGTTGTTAGTTGTTTATCTTCTAACCACTAACCACTATTGACTATCGACTAACTACTATCGACTAACCACTAATTTTCATTTGAACGGTCTTCAAAAGAAGGACGACGACGTTGTTGTTGACGACGACGGGGTTCGCGTTCGTTTCTAGGGTTGGAAGTTGATGATTCTTCTTCTCCGGGGATAATTTCTCCTTTGAATACCCAAACTTTGATGCCGAGGATACCGTAAATCGTTTTCGCGGTAACGTAAGCGTAATCGATATTAGCTCGTAAAGTATGTAAGGGAACCCGACCTTCACGAGTCCACTCTGTACGAGCAATTTCCGCACCGTTCAAGCGTCCGCTGACTTGGATTTTGATTCCTTGTACACC
This sequence comes from Rivularia sp. (in: cyanobacteria), assembly GCA_050329355.1. GTDB lineage: Bacteria > Cyanobacteriota > Cyanobacteriia > Cyanobacteriales > Nostocaceae > Rivularia. The sequence goes on along the minus strand of JBHJOU010000192.1, from coordinate 1,950 downwards.
AGCTCGTTGCGCTCTTTGAATTGCTTGACGCACTACTCTGCGGAAAGAAACCCGGCGTTCAAGCTGTTGGGCTATGTATTCGCCAATCAAAAAAGCATCAGCGTCAACACGCTCTACTTCAACGACATTGATCCGAATCTGACGATTACCGCCTAAGACTTGTTGTAGCCCGAGACGTAATGCTTCAATACCTTGTCCACCTCTACCTACTACTACACCAGGTCTAGCAGTGGATACTTCTAAATCAATCTGGTCTGCTTTGCGCTCAATTTTTACTTCGGAAATACCGGCATTATTTTGAGCGCTTCTACCCAATTTACTATCTATATACTGGCGAAGTTTATAGTCTTCTTGAAGCAGTTCTGGATATCGAGAAGGATCTGCAAACCAACGAGATTGATGGTCTTTTGTAATTCCCAGGCGAAATCCAATTGGATTAATCTTTTGTCCCACTTTTGGTTCCTCTAAAATATATTCGCACTCTTTCTAAATCGTTTCTGAGTGCTTGCTTACACCGCGTCCGGGTCAGCAGAAACGGCAACGGTTATATGGCAGGTGGGTTTGCGAATTTGATAAGCACGACCCTGCGCTCTAGGCTGATAGCGCTTGAATACTGGACCTTGATCGGCAAATGCTGTGGAAACTATTAAAGATGCCCGGTCTAATCCCTCATTGTGTTCGGCATTAGCAGCAGCACTTCTAAGAACCTTTAATACTGGGTCGCAGGCTCTATAAGGCATAAACTCTAAAATTATCAGTGCTTCTCGGTAGGAACGTCCCCTAATTTGGTCAAGTACGCGGCGTACTTTAAAGGGCGACATACCTATATATCGAGCAATCGCTTTTACTTGTTTAGTATCAGTAGCCATAATAAATTTCACCTAGTTGCTAACTGCATGATGCTATTAGCGTCTGTGGTTATCTACCTCCTTTTCTATCTTTAGAGTGACCTCTAAAAGTGCGGGTAGGAGAAAATTCTCCTAATTTATGACCAACCATTTGGTCGCTGACAAAAACTGGAACGTGCTGTTTTCCGTTGTGAACGGCAATTGTATGACCAACCATCATCGGCAAAATCGTGGAAGCTCTCGACCAAGTTTTGATAACTTCTTTTTTATTGGTTTCGTTGAGCTTATCGATTTTTTTCAGTAAATGGTCTGCAACAAAGGGACCTTTTTTAAGAGAACGACCCATAGGACAATCAATTTTGGATTTTAGATTTTGGATTTTAGATTTTGGCTCAAAATTTTGAATTTCAGATTTCAGATTTTAGATTTAGTTTGACAATATTTTTTTAAACGGGAGCAAGATACTTCCACTAAAAAATCAATTAATCGCAACAGCTTGATATTTCAATCCAAAATCCAAAATCTAAAATCCAAAATTCTAAGACTGACGACCACCGCGACCGCGTTTGGAAGCCTTACGACGACGGCGAACAATCAATTTACTACTTGCTTTTTTGGGTTTACGAGTTTTCTTACCCAGGGTAGGTTTACCCCAAGGAGTCACAGGACCGGATCTACCAATTGGAGCGCGTCCTTCACCACCACCGTGGGGGTGGTCGCAAGGGTTCATTACACTTCCTCGAACTTTGGGACGACGACCTTTCCAACGGTTACGACCGGCTTTACCCAAACTTTGGTTTCTGGCTTCAATGTTGCCTACTTGTCCGATGGTGGCGTAACATTCACGCCGAATCATCCGGACTTCTCCTGAAGGCAATTTTAAAGTAACGTAGTTACCGTCTTTCGCCATTACTTGAGCATTTGCACCAGCCGAACGTACTATTTGACCGCCTTTTCCGGCAACCAATTCTACGTTATGAACGCTGGTACCCAAGGGCATATTTGATAAAGGTAAGGCGTTGCCATTTTCTATAGGAGAATCTGGACCGGCGATAATTTGAGTACCGACTTTCATTCCGTGGGGTTGCAAGATATAACGCTT
>JBHJOU010000630.1:0-2413 GCA_050329355.1 Rivularia sp. (in: cyanobacteria) | reverse complement strand
ATAGAATTCGTGACAATATTCTACGCACAGAACCTTTAAAGGTCTGTGTGGAATTTAAGACGCGAATTTATTGCAATGGTTGCTATTTTTACATTAATTCAGACTTGATCGGCTTTTTAGAATGTTTTAGCACGTCCAAGTATTAATCGAAGATATAAAAAGTCCAATATTTTTAATGATTAATTAACAATTGAGCGCTTTTCTTTATGATAAATAGGAAATTATAATTACCCAGTTGACCTTCAACCTTCAACCTTTGACCTTTGACCTTTGAGAGTTTAAGGTATTTCGACAGATGTAGGCTTGGCAATATGAGGTAAACCCCAACCTAACTTTTCTCGTAATATTCGGAAAAATTCGGGTGATTGTAGGCGGATGAAACGAGCGCTGTAATCTGACTTTTCTATTGTTACGCAATCTTGTGGTAAAACGTAACAGCCACCGTTGCCGTCAACTGTCATTACTAATTGAGTTGTATTTACCGGATAGATATTAACTGGTTCGCTGTCTGGAAATACTAAAGCCCTTGATGCTAAGGAATGAGGACAAATGGGGACTAATTGTAATGCAGCGACACCGGGGGTTACAACAGGACCACCAGCGCTTAAGGAGTAAGCTGTGGAGCCTGTTGGGGTAGAAACAATGATTCCATCTGCGGCAATATCAACTGTCGCATGATCACCGATGCCGATTTCAAAATAACACATAGAGGTCAAGGGTTCGCGATGCAAAACCATTTCGTTCAAACATAAAGCTTCCCAGAGTACTGATTGTTGACGAAGTACTTTAACGGTAAGCATTGCTCGTTCTTCAATGCTGTAATTACCCGTCAAAACTTGTTCTACTACTTGGGGTAATTGATTAACGTAAGCTTCGGTTAAAAAGCCCATGTGACCAGTATTTATAGCTAACATGGGAATGCCACAAGGTGCGACTTGCCGAGATGCTGCTAAAACCGTACCATCTCCTCCGAGTACTATGACAAATTTCATCGATGAGTCAAAGCCGGGGGGTGTAAGACCTTCTATCGGTGTATGACATACGGGGCTTCGCGGGGTCGAGTAACCCAAAATTCCACCGATACCTGTGGTGATAGATATATCCCAACCTTTCTCGGTGAACTGTTCTTTTAATTCGATAGCGATGCGACCCGCTATCGGTTTTTGATCGTTATATATAATGCCTGCTTTCGGCACGCTCAAATATCCAAATTAAAGAAGACGTTTTTAATTAAATCAATAGTTACACAAAATGTGTATCTAGTACACACTTTATATTGAAAGGAAGAGTATGGGAGTTGACAGTTGACCTGGGATAGTGGACAGTTACCCATTACCAACTCTTAACTCTTAACTCTTAACTAATCTCCATTCCCTATTCCCTTTTAAGAAGATTGTTTAAACGGAGTTCTCTTTTCTTTCTTCTTCTTACCTTTATTTTGTTGGTAATCTAATTCTCTAAGCTTTTTGGTAATTCTGTTGAAATATTCTTGTAAATAAGATTCTAAAGTAGTAATTTGGCTTTTATCTATATCAAAAGCTTTGTATGTCTCGTCCATTGGTGCATCTAACGGTTTACCACTTGCTAAAACTTCGGTAAAAGCAAGTCTATCGGATACGTTCCATCCCCATTGAAAGAAACGGATTATATTGCGAATGGTACGAAGTAAGTTTAAGGGCATCCGGGTTATTCTGGCACTTTTTCCGGATAAACGTTCGCATAAACTAATGATTTCTTGAGCGCTCCAAGCACGAGTTCCGACTACGGGAAAGGTTTTATTTTGGGTTTCTTCTCTTCGTAAAGCCTGAATGGCAAATTTGGCGATATCTTGAGTATCCATGTAGGCTGCGGGGGAAGATTCTCCTGTCACCCAGACTGGTTGTGCTTCTAAAATGGGAATCCCGTATTGTCCGATTAACCCTTGCATAAAGCCAGCTAATTGTAAAACTGTGTAGTTCAAACCGGATTCTGCTAAAAATAGTTCTGTACACCGCTTGATTTCCATCAAGGGTACTTGGGGATAATCTTGATTATTCAATATTGAGAAAAAGATAAAACGCTCAATATTAGCTGCTGCGGCTGCTTGAATTAATGCTACTTGTCCATCCCAATCTACTTGTTTTATGCTCATTGAATCGGTGGGACGAGAAGTTGCTGCATCAATTACTGCGCTTACTCCATCAAGTGCTGCTTCAAGGGTATGGGGATAACATAAATCTCCCGGTACTAATTCGGCTCCCCATTCTTTAAGGAATGCCGCTTTTTTCGCACTTCGGACTAGACAGCGCACTTCATAACCTTCATCAATAGCATGACGAGCTATCTGTCTTCCCAAGGTACCAGTGGCACCCACTATCAATATTTTCATCAGGTTTAATTAAAGAAATGTTAACTTTTATGAAAACAATTTTAT
>JBHJOU010000988.1:0-36343 GCA_050329355.1 Rivularia sp. (in: cyanobacteria) | reverse complement strand
GAATTCAAAGGTTATATTGCTACCATCACCGATATTACCGACATCAAACTTGCTCAACAAGCTCTACAGCAAGCCGTCATCGCCGCAGATGCAGCCAACCGAGCCAAAAGCGAATTTTTAGCCAACATGAGCCACGAATTGCGAACTCCTCTCAACGCGATTTTAGGCTTTAGTCAATTAATCACCCAAGATAAAACTATTACAGAAGAACATCAAAATTCCTTAGCAATTATTAACCGTGCAGGGGAACATTTACTCAGTTTAATCAACGATATTCTGGAAATGTCCAAAATCGAAGCCGGTAGAATATCATTAAATATTATCGATTTCGATTTACATACCTTCTTGGATAACCTGCAAGAAATGTTACGTTTCCGTGCTTTAGGGAAAAGGTTACAACTCACATTTGAAAATGCAGCAGACATTCCCCGTTATATCCAAACCGACGCTAGTAAACTGCGTCAAGTTTTGATCAATCTCTTAGGAAACGCCATTAAATTTACTAAAAAAGGTAGCGTTAAATTAAGCGTGAAGATGGGAGGATGGGGAGACAAGGGGAGAAGGGGACAAGGGGATGGGGAGATGAGGGGAAATCAGTTAGAAATTAGTTCTTCTGCTTCTAAAATTTGTCTTATTTTTGAAGTTACAGATACAGGAATTGGTATTTTACCCGAAGAAATTCAACTTTTATTTGAAGCCTTTAAACAAACCTCTTCTGGAAGAGAATCACAGCAGGGAACCGGCTTAGGTTTAGCAATTAGCCGTAAATATGTACAGTTAATGGGAGGAGATATTACAGTTGAAAGTACCCCCGGAGTTGGTTCAAAATTCACTTTTGATATTCAAGTAAATCTTGCTTTTCCACCGAAAACCGAAACTAATCAAAATAACTGTCAAATAATTAGTTTAGCTCCATCTCAAATACAATATCGTATTTTAGTCGTTGATGACCGTCCGGAAAGTCGTTTGTTAATCATAAAAATGCTTTCCCAACTTGGATTTAACGTCAAAGAAGCTGCTAACGGCTTACAAGCAATAAACTTATGGGAAGAATGGCAACCACACTTGATATTAATGGATATGCGAATGCCAACAATGGACGGATATCAAGCCACAAAAATTATTAAATCCAGACAACAAGAAACAATATCTCATACTTTAATTACCACAAAAACCATCATTATTGCTTTAACTGCAAATGCCTTTGAAGAACAAAAAAATATAATTATTCAAGCCGGTTGCGATGATTTAATTAACAAGCCATTTTCTAAAGAAACACTACTAAAAAAACTCAAAGAACACCTCGGAGTCAAATATTTATATCAAGAAAAAGCAGAAGAAAACTCTAGCTTTCAACAAGCAACTACTGTATCAATAAACATTTTTACATCAACTAACTTACGTAATTTATTGTCTCAAATTACCCCTGAATTAGTAGCACAAATATATCATGCCGCAGCCCAATGTAGCGACAACTTAATCTTAGAGCTAATAGAACAAATTCCCGACCAAAATATCGAATTAACAACGGTATTAAAACATTTTGCCGAAAACTTTCAATTTGACAAAATACTCGAAGCAATTGATTAAAATTGGTAATTGGTAATTGGTAATTAAATTCGTGAAATATTTTTTAATCAGTAATAACCACAAAGATAATGAGTATAATTTTAAGTTCTAACCTTTAACCTTTAACCTTTAACCTTTAACCTGTATTAATTTTTTTGTCGTTTTAAACCATCGATAGCATCACCTAATGCAGTAGTTAAACTTTTACGGGTTTGAAGATGATTTTCTTGTTCAGTTTTTAAAGCTTGTAAAAGGCGATCGCGTTCTTTCATAGTTAAGGTAAGTTTGGTTTTCAAGTCTTCTACTGTTGTGAGTTGGGCTACTTCCTGCTGAATCGCTGTCACTGTTTCGCTATCTGGAAGAGTGGCATCTTCTATACCTTTAAGTTTCTGAATTTCTGCTTTCAAAGAAGCAATAGTCTGCTGAAAAAGTTGAGCATCATTACGACGTTGCTCGGCTTCAATGTTATAAAGTTTACGCCATTTTTCAGTACTTTCCCAAGTCGCGATTCGTTCAGCTTGAAGTTGTGCTATCTGCTGTTTCAAAGCTTGAATCTCTGTCAACCATTGTTGGGTTAAATCTTCACTCATAGAATAATATCTGTAATAATTGTACAATCAACAAAGCAAATTCATCTCACATAGCTATATTTTTACGATAAATTAAGGCTTAACACCAAAAATCCATCAATAGAGAACAATGTTTACTTAAAAGTGAAGAGTGAGGAGTTAAAAGTAATTAAAATTCCATCCCCTTGTCTCCCCATCTCCTTGTCTCCTCATTCCCTTGTCTCCCCCATACTCTCTTATCATGAATCAGCAAAATAAAAAAGGTGAAAAATTTGGTATGTTCCGAGATTGGCTATCAAATAACTTAGAAATTGATACAGTTCGTAAGGAAGAGGTTTATCTGGGAATATGTAATTCTGTTATTCTCAGAGACATTAGCTATTGGCTTGAAGTGCTTTTTTCGGCTGGGATTGCCACTCTCGGGCTTGTATTAAATAGCCCTGCGGTGATTATTGGAGCAATGTTAATTTCTCCTTTGATGGGGAGTATTTTGGGTAATGGTTTAGCATTGGCTGCGGGTGATGTAATTTTAGCAGTGCGGGCAATTATTAAGCTGGCGCTTTCTTGTGTAGTTGCTATTTTGTTTGCGGTGTTGTTAGTTTCCTTACTACCTTTCAAGGAAATGACTCCGGAAATTTTAGCCCGTACTCAACCGAATATTTTAGATTTAGTGGTAGCATTATTTTCCGGTGCTGTGGGTTCTGTGGCTATTTGTAAAAAGCCAAAAGGGGTAGTAACTTCAATTCCTGGTGTTGCGATCGCAGTTGCTTTGATGCCACCTCTATGTGTTGTAGGCTACGGCTTTGGTATCGCTGTCAGCGTCAATATGACGAATGGATTACGAGTTGCAAGAGGCGGTGGATTATTGTTTTTCACCAACTTGGTAGCAATTACTTTTACCGCCATGATTGTTTTTCTGGCTTTACATATTGATAGCGTTAGCACTAAACAAACAGTTAGAGAATGGCGACTAAAATACAAAGAAAGTCACTGGGCAAGAAATCTTTTAGAATTACTTCCTCAATCAAAACAACTTAAAAAGATTGGTAGTCTTCCCGGCAGATTCATATTAATTATAATTACGATTTTCAGTATTTTATTTCCTCTCAATCAATCATTTATGCAACTTAAACAGGAAATTACTTTAAAACAACAGGAAAATCGGATTAATTCAGCAATTAGAGACATTTGGAGCGAATATTTTGCCGATTTACCTTCAGGGGAACCACGTTCTTTTATTAGTCAAGTTTCAACTCGTGAAAACAATCGAAAATTGATGGTTCAACTCCAAATTGTTACTAGTGAATTATATACACCCGGAGAACAAAATCAGTTCGTTAAACTATTAGCAAATCGTTTAGGTAAACGGCAAGAATTATTATCCTTAAACTTAATTGAAATTCCTACCGCATCCAACCAATTTTTACGTACAACACCTCAAGAAGAGCCACCAGAAACAATCATTACCATTGCTCAATTACAAGCCAACTTTTTGCAAGAAATCAACTCAGCTTTACTTAATTTAAAACTTCCACCACCTGCAAGGATGATTAATTACGATTTGATTAACAATCCAGTAGAACCGATGGGTATCCGCATCATATATTTAAGCGATCGCGATATTGATCAAGATGCTCAAGTTTTACTTGCTAATGAGATTAGACAAAGATTAAATTACCCCACAGCGAAAGTCAGCATGAAGAGGATTGCTGCAACTCCCATAAGTATTAACTTTGAAGAAAAATCAACAATACTTACAACCGAAAGCCTTGAAGTTTTAGATAGTATAGCTGCTACTTTACAACAACAACCTAACTTAAATCTAGAAGTAATTGCCAATCAGAAGCCAGACGAAACTGTAGAAACTAATAAGACAAGAGCAAAAGTTATTCAAGAGTACCTTGAATTAAAATGGAAAATCGATAAAAAACGAATTACCGCAAAAATTGGAGAAGAAACTCAGTCAAATGCCATACTCAAGTTGACTTGAAATCAGTTATCAGTTATCAGTTATCAGTTATCAATTACCTTGCCATGATAAAACCTCGTTTTTTAAGATTTTTTCGTCACCTGAATTTCAAAACTCTTAAACAAGTTGCTACTAATGTAGGCAAACAGCGACTCTTAGGATTATCATCCGAAATTGCTTATAACGCCATGTTATCTCTATTTCCAGGAATTCTTGCTATTTTGACAGCAATTGGTTTGTTAGAACAAAGTTTGCAAAATATCTTTAATGAACTAGCACAACAACTTAGCGAAATCGCACCTCAAGAAGTTTTAGATTTAATTAGTGAATTTGCTAGAAATGAAATTGCTAGTTCCAAAAATGGCGGTTTATTTTCAGTGAGTTTTATCGCTGCACTTTGGACTTCTTCTGGTGCAATTAGTACCGTAATGGGTGCTTTAGATCAAATTCAACAAACATCTTTAGATAAAATACGCCCATTTTGGCAAGCAAAACTCGTATCTTTAGGCTTAACAATTGGTACTATTATCCTTTTGTTAATAGCTTGTATTTTAATATTTATCAGTGGAGAACTTTTGCAATTTGTAGTAGATAATTCTGGTGGTTACTTAAACTTTTTATCTCACCTCTGGAACTTGATGCGTTATCCATTAGCATTAATAATTGTAGCTTCTGCCTTCGCTTTTATTTATCGTTATGGCCCGAGCCGTTGGAAAAAAGGAACACCAATTATGCCGGGAGCAATATTTGCAGCTATTTGCTGGGCTTTTGTCTCAAATTTATTTAGAATTTATGTCGCGAATTTTGGTAATTACAACAAAGCATACGGCGCTATTGGTACTGTAATTGTACTCATGCTATGGCTTTATATGACTGCTGCTGTAATATTAATAGGTAATCAATTAAATGTCACTGTAGGAAAAAATATGTATCCCAATTCCTTCAAAAAAATTGAAGCTGATGGAAATTTAAATTAATTAAAATTAATTAAATAGTATTTTTAACTACATATTTACTGCAATATTATCCAACGTTCAATTATAACAATAAAAGAACCAGCTATTTCATCCTATAAAAGTCATTCCTCCCATGTCTTTGCCACCTTCTCAATTTTATTCTCTCAACCCTGATATCAAAGCACCTACTTTAAAACGTCTACGGATTCTCAGCCGCATCTTAGATAAAGCTATTACTATTCCTGGTACCGGAATAGGTGTAGGTTTAGATCCAATAATCGGACTAATACCCGCAGGTGGTGACTTTATAGGTGTTCTGCTTTCAATGTATATTGTCTTAGAATCGGCACGATTGGGTGCTTCTAAAGCAACTTTAGGCAGAATGACTGTAAATATTCTTATTGATGGCTTAGTAGGTACAGTACCCATTTTTGGAGACTTCTTTGATTTCGCTTGGAAAGCGAATGACCATAATATCAAATTGTTGGAAGAACATTTAAAATTTCCTAGTCAAAACAAAAGAGCCGATATTTGGTTTGTATTTATACTTTTAGCTGTATTATTATTACTTGCTATCGGTTTAGTTACATTTTCCGTCGTGATTACACGTTTAATTTGGGGAATTTTGACAGGAAGCTAAAGAATTTTGGATTTTAAATTTTGGATTTTGGATTTTGGATTAAGAGTTAGGAGTTAAGAGTTAGGAGTTAGGAGTTAGAAGTTAGGAGTTACCCATTACCAATTAATATTTATTGTAATGAAAGACTGGTGGCAAAATACCTTTCCTCAAGGACAACAAAAAATAACTATTACTGATAATCAAGGTTATCCCGTACAAATTGCTTATGGTGAAAAAGGTACGGGTAAACCTTTATTTTTACTGCATGGTATTGGTAGCTGGAGCTATAACTGGCGCTATCTAATCGAACCATTATCTAAATATTTTAGAGTCATTTGCTTTGATGCTAAAGGGTTTGGATTCTCTGAAAAACCTTTACATCGCGAAGAAACTACAGGACATCAAGTAATTGAATTACAACGGATTATTAAATCATTATGTGATGAACCAGTAGCAATATTAGCAGAATCTCTAGGAGGTTTAATTGCTCTGGCTTTTGCTGAAGAATATCCGGAATTAATTTCTCATTTAGTAATTGTGAATGTTCCAGTATTCGCGAAAAAGCTTCCTCATTGGGGTATGTCTATACTCGCAAACACACCCCTACAATTAATAGAAATAATTGATAAATTCCGTTTCAGCTACCTTTTCGCACCATTGATTAGAGAAATCATGGCAATAGAAAGACGTAATGTATTATTTGACCCTTCAATTTTGACAACAGAAGATGTATTCTGGATAACCTACCCCTATATCGAGTTCCCCGGTACTTTTTTTAAAATTGCTCAAGAATTACAAATCGCTGCACGAGAAATTGAAAGTTATATAAACAATCAACCTAATTGGTTGACCAAAATTCAGGAACATTTAGTTAAGATTCAATGTCATACATTAATTATGTGGGGTGAACAAGATAATTGGTTCAAAATTGAAGATGGGAAAAGACTGCATCAGCTTATTCCTAATTCTCAATTCCAAATTCTTACTAACTGTCATCATGACGCTTCAAGTGGTTCCGCAGATGCAATTAAAATAGCGACTATTGAATTTTTAAAAAGTACAAAATTCTTCTGAATCGCAACAAGTACCCATAAAAATAAGAATGGGAGGATGCATACCACAAGCATTCACTCCCATTCTTACATTTGCCGCTGAAGCGTTCAGGAATACGTACAAACATTGCCTTGATTTTGGGGGCTGTTTTTGGGTCAACACAACGTTTGTACGCGGTTGGTATTCCTAATGCGGCAAATTAAACTTAGATTTTTTTGTAATTTTTTTGGATTTTTTGGATTTTATTTTAATCCTAATTATCATTGACAATTATCTCATTTAACTGTTAGGATGTATATCCCATTGAAAAAAGATAATTTTTTTTGGTAAAGAGCGTATCACAATCGGTTATTAAAGTGATACACCCTGATAACAACACCCTTGAAGTCGTTTATCTTGATTAAAGATAACTGACTCAATTTGAAGTTGGTTGCCATTTTGGCAGGTTTTCTAATTTGTTTGATAATTTAGTTGAAAATCAGGCAATAACGCAGTTAATAGCTTAATTTAGACTGCTCTCAACGCTTTCTATAATTACAATAGAACTGTTTGTCAGTCTCCATCTGAAAAAAAGCTGCATGAAGCTCTGCCTCCAGTTGATTACGAGGTAGAGCCTCAAATACTGCATTCCTTGCCAGAGACAAGGGAACGAAGGACAGAAACATCAAAAAACACGCATATCGACGGTAAATTATCGAAAGCGTGGAATGACAAGCTTTGATCTAAATATTTAATATTTAATACTTAATTTACAAAAAAATTGATTCTTTCAAAATAATAGTATTTTAGTACTAAAAATAGTGGTAGCCACAATTGTTAGGACATTTCTCTGTTTGCTGTTTCCTGTTCCCTTAAGAACTGGCGGATGATGTCCTAGCCAATATGACCATTGCTATACTACTTATGCAACATTGACGATAAAGAGTTTTGTTTGCGAATATCCATAATATCAGCCAAAGAATCTTGATTGTTTTGATCGGGCTTAAAACTATGTTCGGGGGGTAAAACAGTAACAACAGGCTTTGGTTGCGGCTTTTGCGGGGGCATAGCCATTATCGGAGTTCTCCGTGGGTGAGATGATACGTAAACAGGTGTTTTCCTTTTTGGTAAACGTGCTTCCATTGCTTGATAACGTCCCTGTGCTAAACGTATTTCATCGCGATTAATAACACGCTTGATGATTTTAGGTTTTTTTCTGGGACGATTGATAAATCTTAAAATTACTAAACATCCACTAGCGCAACTAAGAGCTATAGCAGCTACCATCCATAAGGGTATAGGATTTTCATTGCTTTCAACAGCTTCAGCACTTACCTGTGGTGGTATAACCTCAACCTCTAATTCTTCGGAATCTTTACGTTTTATACTTTCATCAACATAGCCTAAACTGTATATTGACAGCGCACCTCCTCCTAGAAACATCAACAATAAACCTGTCAAAAATAGCCAAGGGTAATGGGTGAATAAATATATTGCTACATTACCAAAACTGTTTATTTTCTTTGTCGATTCGTTGCTTTCTGAAATAGGTGCCGATTCTTTGACTTTAGACGACTCCTGCTGTACACTCTGAGTGTTTTCCATGACTTTTTTCAGATTTGCACTTCTCAAGATATAAATTGTACTGGAGTAACAAGGTTTGACGTATCCGTAATCAATATCAGGATTTAAGTAGTCTCTTTTGGAAATATTGACTACTTAATCCATTGATTCTCAATAAAATTTAGGTGTTCAAAGTGACTTGATTATTATCCGGAGTTGAGTTTCTTTCTAAAGCGAATTGAATCAGTTGATCGACTAATTCCGGAAAAGAAACACCGCTATTTGCCCAAAGTTGTGGATACATACTTGTTGATGTAAAACCAGGCAGAGTATTGATTTCGTTGATTAAAATTTCTCCTGTCGCTTCAACATAGAAGAAGTCTACCCGTGCTAATCCGGCACAGTCAAGTGTAGTAAATGCCTGTATTGCTTTCTCTTGAATTTGTTGAATTACCGCATCAGGAATCGGCGCTGGAATCAGTAAATCTGCCATACCACTAGTATATTTAGTCTCATAGTCATAGAAGTCGCTTTCGTAAGTGATTTCACCGACAACAGAAGCTTTCGGATTATCATTTCCTAAAACAGCGCATTCAACTTCCCTGGCAATCACTCCAGCTTCCACAATAATTCTGCGATCGTAACTTGCCGCACTATCCAAAGCCGCTTCTAATTCCGAGCGCGATCGCACTTTGGCAATACCGACGGATGAACCTAAATTCGCGGGTTTGACAAAACAAGGATACGATAAAGTTTGTTCAATTTGATCGCAAAGTTTGGGAAAAATACAAGGATTTGACCAAATTTGTTCCCTAGTCAAAGCCATATACTTAACTTGCGGTAATCGGGCTTGAGCAAATATGGATTTCATGCCAATTTTATCCATACCCGCAGCCGAACCCAATACCCCAGAACCAACGAAGGGAACTTGCATCAAGCTGAGTAATCCTTGAATCGTACCATCTTCACCATTAGGTCCGTGGAGAATGGGAAACCACACGTCTACCGTTTGTGCTTCTGCTGGGAATTGCCAAAGATTAGATTGAGATTCGGTTGATAAGGCTTCCCCCGAAGCTAAAACCTGACTTGCCATATCAGGACCTTGCCAAGTACCATCTTTTTTAATATAAAAAGGCAATAATTCGTATTTATTAACGTTTTCCTCTGCGTTTATAGCTTTTGCAATTGCTCTAGCTGAAACGATGGAAACTTCATGTTCCCCAGAACGACCACCAAAAAGTAAGCCTACCCGCAATTTTGTCATTTTGAATACTTATAAATCGTAACTAATTGCAGATAGGGTATCATAACCTGTGATTATTGTTGAATTTTTTTGGTAACATAATTCTTTATAATATTAATTTTCGGCGGTCAAAATTAAGAACTGACTTAATTGTAAGGTTATAAATAATGGGGAGAACGATCGCAATAGCTACGCTGTGAATCTATATACTAAAAATATTTCCAGATCAACGACTAAAATCTTAATCCGATTACTGGAAGCTTGATTGATCGCAAAATACCACGCTATGCAGTAATTGCGATCGACCTAATGATTAACTTATTGAGGTAAAGGATGGAAAAAAGTTCCGTATTGCAATCCAGGAAACAAGTAATTTAATGTAACGAAAATTACAAACAAAATAATCACTGCTAAGGTAGCAACAACGGGAACACTAGAAAGATATTTCAAGAAATAACGTGACTCCATGATTAATTCTCCTTCAAAAATATTAAGTCGGGAACAATACCCATTACCAATTAACAATCAACAGCGAATAATAACTAATCATCCGGACATGATATGATTGGTTAATTTTGATTTTTTAACGAATTGAAATTGGAATTTCATCATCTTTAGCAACTAATTCGCCACTTAAAAACTCTTTGATTGCTAATATCGGCCACATCAAAGCCTTGATCATACAACTTAGGAAGAGTTTGATATCAATAAACAATTCCTTTTCTTCTCCTGCACCTTCTTTTCTAATTGCTACCAAGTAAGAACGTCCGCTCCAACCTATCCAACCTGCAATGTATAAAAACATCGTAATCGGAGCCATTACGTCAAATGCCAGGTTTAAACGATCAAGAACCAAATGTGGTAGCCCATCATCACCACAGAGTAATCGCGAATAAGCCTGAAATGGCTTGGTGGTGTAATAATTATCAGGTGCATTTTGCATCCGTTCTACAAATGCAGGAGATTCTTTACAAGGTACTAGTGTAGTGTTCTCTGCGAATGCAACAGGAACAAAATTCATCCACAGAAAACTTGTCAGTAGTAATGCGAAAAATATTTTTTTCATGATTTTATCTTTTGTTGTTAGTAGTCCTTTTCATTAATTATGATGGGCTGTAGAGACGTTATACATAACGTCTCTCTAAGTTTGGGAGAAAACGAATCCGTCAAATTTAATGCAAAGAACTATTAGTACTTGACCACATTAATTATGATGGGTAATCCGTTCGTAGTGGGAGCGTCTCGCTCCCTGTTAGTAG
Source organism: Rivularia sp. (in: cyanobacteria) (assembly GCA_050329355.1). Classification (GTDB taxonomy): domain Bacteria; phylum Cyanobacteriota; class Cyanobacteriia; order Cyanobacteriales; family Nostocaceae; genus Rivularia. The sequence continues at coordinate 25,564 of JBHJOU010000988.1, read as the reverse complement.
CTAGCGAGCTTTTCGGCTCGCACTACGAATTACCCGCCAAATTTAATGAAATAAACTATTACACTTATGCCAAAATTCATCATGCTTAACGCAGAATCGTTGTAAAGACGTAGCAATACGCCCCGTCTCTACATTTCGGGAATCTTAATTAAACAGGTTGCTTTTTGCGGGTAGTCAAATCACCCACTTTTTGGAAAACACCGAACTCAACTTGTTCTTCTAAGTCAGGATCAATACCAGCAAAGACATCTCGATATATTGTGCGGGAACCATGCCAAATATGTCCAAAGAACCAGAGTAAACCCCAAACTGTATGAGCAAAAGCGAACCATCCACGGGTACTGGTGCGGAATATGCCATCGGAATTCAGAGTTGCACTATCAAATTCAAAAATTTCGCCCAGTTGAGCGCGACGAGCAAATGGTTTAACATCAATTGGATCTGTAAATGTTTGACCGTCGAGTTGACCACCGTAAAAGCTGACAGTTGTACCAGCTTGTTCAAAGCTTAATTTTGATTCAGCCCGTCGGAAAGGTATATCTGCACGCACAACATCATCTTTGTCAGTCAAAACTACTGGGAAAGTTTCAAAGAAGTTGGGCATCCGTCTTACCGTCAATTCCCGACCTTCTTTGTCTTGAAACACTGGATGACCAGACCAACGAAAAGCAATACCATCACCTTTATTCATCGCGCCGACGCGGAATAAACCACCTTTAGCCGGACTATTGCCAACATAGTCGTAGAAAGCTAACTTATCTGGAATATTTGACCAAGCTTGCGATCGCGTTTCACCTCCAGCCAAATTGCTTTGCACTCGCCGGTTAATCTCGTTTTGGAAATAACCGCTATCCCATTGATAACGAGTCGGACCAAACAATTCAATCGGAGTTGTGGCGCTACCATACCACATTGTTCCAGAAACAATAAAAGCTGCAAAAAAGAATGTTGCTAAGGCACTTGCCAGAACAGTTTCAATATTACCCATTCTTAAAGCCCTATAGAGTACTTCCGGAGGGCGAAAAGCTATATGGAAAATACCGCCGATAATACCAACAATCCCCGCAGCAATGTGATGAGCCACAACACCACCAGGATTAAAAGGATTAAAGCCCTCCGCTCCCCACACAGGAGCCACACCCTGGACATGACCAGTTAATCCGTAGGGGTCAGAAACCCACATACCCGGACCAAATACACCTGTAAGGTGAAAAGCACCAAAACCAAAACAAAGCAGACCTGCAAGCAACAAATGAATCCCGAATATTCTTGGTAAATCGAGGACTGGTTGATTATTCTTACGGTCTTGAAATAAATCCAAATCCCAATAAACCCAGTGCCAACAAGCAGCTAGAAATAATAAACCTGACAAGATAATATGAGCTGCGGCGACACTTTCAAAAGTCCACAAACTAAATCCTGTCACAGGTTCGCCCGTGAGGCTCCAACCACCCCAAGATTCCGTAACACCCAATCGAGCCATGAAAGGCAATACATACATCCCCTGTCGCCACATCGGGTTGAAAACTGGGTCGCTGGGGTTAAACAGAGCAAGTTCGTATAAAACCATTGACCCGGCCCATCCCGCTGTCAAGGCTGTATGCATCAGATGGACAGCAATTAGCCTTCCTGGGTCATTCAAAACTACTGTGTGGACACGATACCAAGGTAATCCCATAAATAATGTTCCTGATGAAAAAGTTATGAGTTAGGAATTGTAGAGACGGGGCGTATTGCTACGTCTGTACCAGAGTTATGAATTTTCAAATCAAAAATTGATCACCGCTAATTTTGGTTTTTTCTACTCCCTGATTTTTAGAAAAAAAGTTGTAAATAAGTGCCTGATATTGAATCAGGAAAAAATCTGTTTAAAAACATCACAGTAACTGAAAAAAAGAAGATAAACACAGGAACAATGATGTATTCGAGTAACAAATCCTGTATTCCTACTACGGGATTATTTTTACGAAATGCCATCAGCATATAAGATTAAAGCCTCCTTGATGAATAAGTATTTACCAGTTACCACTAATGTTTCCTAACTGAATTTACATGAGTTACATCGGCTTCTGATTACTGAATTCCGATGAAAATAAGCTGTAAAACCTAAATTTTTTGTGGTGTAAGAAGTCGGGTTTTTATTACTTTTATAAGCGTGCGATCAATATTTATCTTAAAAACCCGACTTCTATGATTATCGGAACTCAGGTTGAATTAATCCAATGGTTTCATCGATAAAACTGGCTCATCTTCACGTTCGATACCTCTTTCAAAACCCGCAGCAGCAGCTCTTGCACGACCTGCGTGCCAAAGATGACCGACTAGAAACAGTAGTGCAAAAATAAAGTGAGCAGAAGCCAGCCAGGTACGAGGTCCGACAAAATTAAAGGAATTAACTTCCGTTGCTAAACCACCAACTGAATTCAAAGAACCGATGGGAGAATGAGTCATGTATTCAGCAGCCCGACGTTTTTGCCAGGGTTGAATATCATTCTTTAGCTTGTCAATATCTAATCCATTAACTCCCCGCAACGGCTCTAACCAAGGTGCTTTCACATCCCAAAACCGCATTGTTTCAGCCCCAAAGATGATTTCTCCTGTTGGCGATCGCTGTAAATATTTACCTAAACCAGTCGGACCTTGAGATGTAGAAATATTCGCTCCTAAACTTTGGTCACGGACTACAAAGTTCATCACTTGAGCATTGGCAGCTTCTGCTACTGTCGGTCCATAAAACTCGCTAGGATAGGCAGTATTGTTAAACCAAATAAACATCGCAGCAATAAAAGCCTGTCCGGCAACATTACCTAAACTTTGAGAAAGATAAGCTTCACCAGACCAGATAAAGATTTTGTGAGTCCATTTAAAAGGTTTCGTTACAATGTGCCAAATACCACCAAGTATTAGCAGTCCGCCTACCCAAATATGACCACCAACTAAATCCTCTAAATTATCAACGCTAACAATATTACCTGAGCCTCCCGTAATATTGCTGAATACGTAACCGAAGATGATTCTTGGATCGAGGGTGGGATTTGTCACAAGCCGCACGTCACCACCTCCTGGTACCCAAGTATCATATAAACCACCCCAAAACATGGCTTTACCGACAAGTAAGTAAGCGGCTATCCCAAGGGCAATCAAGTGATATCCCAAAATACTAGTCACTTTGTCTTTATCAGTCCAATCAAAATTGAAGAAACCCGCTAGTTTTTGGGGTCCTCTAATTGAGTGATAAACGCCACCAAAACCTAAAACAGCAGAACCAATTAAATGTGTTACGGCAATGGCAAAAAATGGGAAAGTATTTATTATTTCACCGCCTGCTCCGACACCGATGCCGAGGGTTGCAATGTGAGGCATGAGAATTAAGCCCTGTTCGTACATCGGCTTTTCTGGTATGTAGTGAGCAACTTCAAACAACAGCATTGCTCCAGCCCAGAAGGCAATCACTCCTGCATGAGCTACGTGAGCGCCCAAAAAGCGGCCGGATAAGTTGATAAAACGAGCATTCCCAGCCCACCATGCATATCCAGTAGATGCTTGGTCGCGACCTTCTCTCTGTTCAGGGCTAACGGTTATTGTGGCTGAATTTTCAAAGGGTGTTTCCATTATTCATTCATTAATTAGTTGACAGTTGACAGTTGATGGTTGATGGTTATTATTTATTTCTCCCAATTCCCCAATTCCCTATTCCCAATTACCCATTACCCAATTCCCAATTCCCTGTTAAAGAGCATTTCCACGAGGTAATACTTCTGGGGGAAATTGGAAGTGTTGATGAGGCTGGTCCTCTTGCGCCATCCAGGTTCTAGCACCTTCATTCAAAAGAATGTTCTTGGTGTAAAAGGTTTCAAATTCCGGATCTTCCGCTGCTCGTAATTCTTGAGACACAAAGTCGTATGCTCGCAAGTTAAAGGCTAATCCCGCCATTCCAATTGCACTCATCCACAAACCAGCTACTGGTACAAACAACATAAAAAAGTGCAACCACCGCTTGTTAGAAAAGGCTATTCCGAAAATTTGCGACCAAAAGCGGTTAGCTGTCACAAAGGAATAGGTTTCTTCTGCTTGAGTTGCACTAAATGCGCCGAAAGTATTGAAATTTTTACCATCTTTGAACAGGGTGTTTTCCACAGTTGCACCGTGTATGGCGCATAATAAAGCACCACCCAATACACCAGCTACTCCCATCATATGGAAGGGATTGAGTGTGTAGTTGTGAAAAGCTTGGAAGAATAGTAGAAAACGGAAAATGGCGGCTACTCCAAAGCTAGGAGCAAAAAACCAACTTGATTGACCTAAAGGGTAAATCAAGAATACAGAAACAAAAACAGCAATCGGTGCAGAGAAAGCAATAGCATTGTACGGTCGAATACCTACAAGTCGAGCAATTTCAAGTTGCCGTAGCATGAAGCCGATTAATCCGAAAACACCATGAAAAGCGACAAAATTCCACAATCCGCCAATTTGAAACCAACGGATCAAGTTTCCCTGTGCTTCAGGTCCCCATAATAGTAGTAAAGAGTGACCCATACTATCGGCAGGGGTAGAAACTGCTACTGTGAGAAAGTTGCAGCCCTCTATGTAAGAACTGACCACACCGTGGGTATACCAAGAAGTTACAAAAGTGGTGCCAGTAAACCAACCTCCTATAGATAAGTAAGCACAGGGGAATAGTAAAAGACCAGACCAACCGATAAAAACGAAACGGTCTCGTTTTAACCAATCATCAACAACGGTAAACCATCCCCATTCTATCTGACTGCGTTTGAGAGCTATAGTCATAGTATTTTTCCTTTTTTTTTTCAAATGCCCCATTGCACATCTTCACCAATCCGGGTTGCCATCGTTGATCAAGTAAGGAGTACCAGGTAAAGCAAGAGCTTGAATGATTCGGTCAAAATAAGGAGTCACCAAAGCAGCATCCTCGGAGCCAAGAAGATATACTGCTTGTTCCTTGATACAGCATAATGCTTCTACCCAATTCGCTAAGGGTATACCCAAAGATTGGTACATTTCTTTCATCCCGACAATACCAATTTCCGTTAATGGCTGTTCATTACCTGCTAAAACACAGTAAGCAACTAAACGGATATACCAACCTTGATCGCGCTGACACGAAGATGTCTTTCTCATATTGCCGCTATTACTGGGGGTGTTAGGACACCGCTTCCAGAATTGATCGCTGGCTAGTTCTACCAACCGTCTTTGATTTTTTGCCAAAGTTGTCGCAATCCGAATCCGCTGCGTTCCTGTATGACAAAAATTTTGAATCATCCGGATTTCTCCGGGGGTAGGATAACGCAGTTGTTCATCGGCATTAAGAATCACTTGTTTGACTATACTCATAATTCTCCTGAGTTTCAGATTCAGTTATTGCTTCTAGGCTTAACTTTGGTTTCGAGTTGTTGGTGTTGGATACATATTCGGAGTTTTGCTGTTGTGTATGAGCAAGTTCTGACCAGAAAAGTTGTTTTGGGATATTGCGCTGTTGGGGAATAAAGGCATCCAGTTCAGATGGAGATGAAAGTGAGGATTTAGCTCTTAAATTTACAGCCTCAGCCGATGCAGAACGGCGCATCGCCAAACCTCTTGGTGTAATATAACGCTCGTAAGGAACCGTATTTTCCCCGAAAGCTTCGATATATTCCCGGCTGTTAACGATTTCATCGATCAGAGCGTAAAACCCCTTGGTGGCGCAAATATCATAGTAGCGATTCATTTCTTGTCGTCCATAAGTGGGACGACCTAACAAACGCCGATGAATATATTCAATCGCCTTAGTAATATAAAGTTTTTCCCAATACATTTTGCGAAACCAATTAGACTTAGCCAACTGACGGATAAACTCCCGCACCGTAATTTGACCACCTTTGAGTTTGATTTCTGCGGTTGTTAAACGTTGACCTTGTAACAATTCTCGCCCGAATACCTGTCGATAAGCTCCTCTAATCACAGCTTCAAGAGAGTGTTTCGCCAAACTTATACTCTTATTTTCTGGCTTTTTGACCTTAGTAGTTTCATCTGTGTTTTTACCATTTTGTCGAAACTTAGTTTTTCCCTTGTCTACAGGATTTAACTTGATAATACTAACCGCAGAACCGGGTACTAGATCATAGCTAGCTTGATTACCATTGTGAAAAGACGAACTACAATTAATCAAAATCCGGCGAGTATCTTTGTTGAAAAACGCAGGTTCGGGATGAGGATTGCGGTTCTCTTGAGGAAAAACTGCACCAAACTGAATTTCTAATGGATCGTTACCACAACCATAAGGATGTTGATTGGGTAGAGGCTTTTGATATTTACCAAACAAGGTTACAAACTGAGGAATTTTGCGAACAGGAGCGCTATATTTTAATAAATCAATTTGCGGACCCCAATTACGACATTCCTGAGCTTCTTGACCCAAACCGCGCAAATACGGTACTGTTTCCTCACCAAAGTAATCGGAGTATTCGTGAGAATCAATTAAAGCATCTATCAGTTTAGGTAAACCACCTTTAGTAATAACTGCAAAATATTCTTGGAATTCTGCTAAAGAACTCAACCCGCGACCTAAAAAGTGCCGCATCGCCAATTCTATAACCCGACTGATTGTATAAGGCTCGTAAAAAAGCGTCCGATAGAGGCGAGATTTACCCAATCTGCGGACAAACTCTTTCATCGAGATTTGTCCACCCTTAAGTTGAGATTCTATTTCTATACCATTCCAAGCATATATTGCAGTAATGTCACGTTCAAAAACTTGACGATAAGCAGCTTTAATTGCTTCTCGCTTTTCTGTTTCCGATAGAACCGACTTGAACGCGAATTTTGGTCGGTGTTCCGACGCGATCGCATAACTTTGCGGTAATACCAAACCCTGTTGTTGATTGGAAACTCCAATTCTCAGTTTGTCTGAGGGTTTTTCTTCTAAATACTCAGCAATTAGGATGTCAAAATAATACTTGATAATGTTTGTCGCTTCAGTATTAAGTTGCAAATAACTCACCGACTGTCGCCGCATTTCTTTGAGAGCAACAACGGTAGCTTCTGTTACATCTTCTGGAATAACTCCGCGTAATCCTCGCGCATTAACGATGAGAATACTGGCATCACCAGCAACAATCGCATAAGTAATATAGCGCAAGAACCAGGATAAATCTCGCATAGACCTTTGCATTCTTTTTGGTCCATAGCGAGAGATATTGATAAAACGAAAACCTCCTGGAAGTGGGTCTCTATCGCTATAGAGCGTTCGTACTTGTTCCCACCAAGCCTTAATCGGAGCAAAAATCTTTGGGGGTTGTATTGATTCGAGACGTTCCTTAACCGCAACAACACGATTTCTTCTTGCCACACTCAGATAGTCTTCACCGATATAGTATCCCGAACCCGGTAATCCTATCTGCTCTTGAGGCTTTTCCAGGTAATCAGAAGGTGAACCACCAACGAAAATCCGGTTGGCTCCAGCACAGACAATTTCATCAGCTTTATTAGTTAAAGTTATTGCAATCTCTAACCGCAACTTACCAGAATTAAAAAACGACTCTAGTTCTTTAAGTTCAGTATTTCTTAAGTAACGGTCTTGTTGTGACCCTTGAGAAATAACTGAAATAGGTAAACTTTGATATTGTTGTGGATAGATAACTGGACTACCACCACTTACTTTTACACTCATTTAATTTTATCCTTTGTTATTTGTCTCCTATCCCTAAATGCCTTTCCACCCCAAGGACTCATTATCAATGACAATTTAAGATATAGGACTCAAGATTGAAATTGAAATTAAGGCAGTATACCTAACTATTTATTCCCAATTATCCAATTCCCTATTCCCTATTCCCTATTCCCAATTCCCTACATTAATGATTGAATCAAGTAATCAAAATAAGGTGCGACTTCAGTAACATCTTGCAAAGAGAAAAATTCTAAAGAAACTTCTTTGAGACAAAAAACAGCTTCTACTAAATTGGGTAGGGGAATTTCCAAAGATTCATACATCTCCTTCACCCCGATAGTACCAATTTCTGCTAAAGGTTCTATATCTCCCACTACAAGAGAATAAGTAATCAGGCGAATATACCAACTTTGGTCTCGCAAACAGGAAGCCCGATAGGTTCTATTCCCACTATTACTAGGCGTATCAGGACACCGTTCCCAAAATTTTAAACTAGCTTTTTCCACAATTTTTTTTTCGTTTTCTACGAGAACTGTGGCTAAGTCTAACCGAGAAAGTCCACCTTGATAAAAGTCTCGGATAGCAGTTAATTCACCCATATTTAGATAACGAGCTTCTCGGTCGGCTTGAGCAATTGTTTTTGTAATTATGCTCATAAAACTCCTATTTTTAGTTGATAAAATCAGAAGTATGTTGTTAATAGTTGACAGTTAATTATTACCCCTTCACTATCAACTATTAACTGCTAAAAAGCTATATTCATCAATTAATGAATTGTTTTTAATTAATTAATTAATTAATTAAAAACGCTTTTTAACTCAAACCAGAAGCAATATGGTCAAAGTAAATACCCATTTCTTTTCCTGCTTCGCTACCAAGCATACTACTAACAACTTCCTTCATTGCTTGTACTGCTCGAATAGTTCCACCTATGGGAACTCCTAATGAATTGTAAGTTTCCCTTAAACCATTTAAAATCCGCTCATCTAAAATTGAAGTGTCACCAGCCAACATGGCATAAGTTGCATAGCGCAAAAAATAATCCAAGTCACGCACACAAGCAGCATAGCGACGACACGTATACATATTGCCACCAGGAGCAGTAATATCTGTGTAAAGCAAAGACTTGGCAACAGTCTGAGTGATGATACTTTTGGCATTGGCACTAAGAGCAGTCGCAGCTCGCGCACGCATATCACCGCTATGGAAGTAGGCTTCTAGTTTTTCCAAAAAGCTATTATCTAGATATTTGCCTTGAACATCAGAGGAATTAATCAAAGCAGTAATTACATCTTGCATAATTAAAGTTCCCTAGGTGAAGTTTTGATTTTTTGAGTTAAAGATTAGAGGTGATTCGATTTGAGATTTAGGATTGATGTATCTGACAATCCTAAAAACCTCAATCTCATTATTGTTTGTTAAGAAAGTGCTTGAATGATGTAGTCAAAATAGGGTCCAACTTCAACCGCATCTTCTTCACTCATCATTGATACAGCTTCTTCCTTGACACAGCGCATAGCTTCAACTAAATTCCTCAGCGGAATCTCTAAATTGTTGTACATTTCTTTGATGCCAAGTGTGCCAATTTCTTCGAGGGGTTTTTCACTACCAGCCAAGATAGAATAAGCAACTAAACGCACATACCAACCCTGATCGCGCTGACAAGAAGCTGTCTTACGATCATTGCCGCTATTACTTGGCGTATTGGGACAGCGTTCCCAAAATCTCATGCTGCCATTTTGGACAATTTGTTGCTCATTTTGTGCCAATATTCTAGCAATGCGAATTCTCTGGTCTCCTGTTTTTAAAAAATCTTGAAATATTCTCAGTTCTTTAGGAGCAGGATATCGAGCTTCACTATCAGCGTTCAGAATCAATTCAGTGACTACACTCATTGCTTTTTCCTGATTATTAGTTATTTGTTATTGGTTATTAGTCATCAGTGCTGACTCAAGCAGCTAATGCTGGAGCTTTAAGGGAAACAGTTACCGGAACAGATTCACCAGATGCCAAATCTAATGGAAAATTATGAGCATTCCGTTCGTGCATGACTTCAAAACCAATATTGGCTCGATTTAATACATCAGCCCAACTAGGAAGTACCCGACCTTGAGAATCAAGGATTGAATTATTAAAGTTGAATCCGTTGAGGTTGAATGCCATCGTACTAATACCGATCGCAGTAGCCCAAATACAAATTACAGGCCAAGCTGCAAGGAAGAAATGCAAGGAACGGCTATTGTTGAAGCTGGCATACTGGAATATCAGACGACCAAAATAGCCGTGGGCTGCAACTATGTTGTAAGTCTCTTGTTCTTGTCCAAATTTATAGCCGTAATTCTGAGATTCAGATTCAGTTGTTTCACGCACAAGACTGGACGTTACTAGTGAACCGTGCATGGCACAAAACAACGAGCCTCCGAGAACTCCAGCAACTCCTAACATATGAAACGGATTCATCAGGATATTATGTTCGGCTTGGAAAACAAACATAAAATTAAAGGTGCCGCTGATACCCATTGGTAAACCGTCCGAGAAGCTGCCTTGTCCGATGGGGTAAATCAAAAATACGGATGTTGTCGCAGCAAGAGGAGCGCTGTAGGCAACTGCAATCCAAGGACGCATACCTAAACGGTAAGAAAGTTCCCACTCACGTCCCATATAACAAGAAAGGGCTGGAATGTAGTGGAATGCAATCATCTGGTAAGGGCCGCCGTTGTACAGCCATTCATCCACAGAAGCAGCTTCCCAAATCGGATAAAAGTGCAGTCCAATGGCATTGGAGGTGGGAACAACAGCACCAGTAATGATATTGTTGCCATAAAGTAGTGAACCTGCTATTGGCTCCCGGATGCCGTCAATGTCTACGGGTGGAGCCGCGATGAAGGCAATTATAAAGACGCAAGTGGAGACTCCTAGTAAAGGAATCATTAGGAAACCAAACCAGCCGATATACAGCCGATTTTCGGTACTAGTTACCCAATCGCAGAACCTATCCCACGTGGGAAAACGGCTAGGCTGTTGTTGTGAAACTGTAGTCATAAGTTCAACAGTGGTATGAAGTTTGATTACTATTGGTTACGAAAAAATGTGAAAAAGTTAAATTGCCGTTTGTGTCAGAGAATATCTGAAAACTGGTTTCATATAGCTCAACATTAATTGTTAGCTATTAGCTGCAACTACTGAGATGTTGGCAATTCTAAATAAATACTCTAAACAAATTAATAAATTGCTACTCTCAGAAAGTTTCGACCTTATTGCCCGCTAACGGCGTTCCCCGTTGATTTTTTCTTGAAGAATCCCCCTCATCCCTATAACTGTTGTAAAATCATAAGACCTCACGGTATGCGGGAAACTCAGTCCGTTTAGGGCGGTCTAGGGAAGCGACGCGGGTGGTTTTAACCACTGTGGATATTTTGATTCCATTACCGCCTTGGGATTGGTTAGTTCGGTGTACCTTTGTGTTGTACTTTCAAACGGGACAGTTACCGTTTCAAATTCCCCAATCCTGTACGCATAACGGTTTTGCTCGGTGGAGCCTCCCATTTCTGGGGTAATGTTAGCTTCGACCTGTTATAAGAGCTTGTTGGGCTTGCGACACTGCTCCAGTGACTTTAGAACTGTTTAATCACAAGCGATAGAGCGGAAAACTAGCTTCGCATTCTCCGGTATCGTGACTCAAATAACGGCTACTTGTTTTACCGAGTGGTCTGGTCAGTACAGCTTGTTTGATTCCTCTTACAAGCTCAGTGGCTTTAGCCCTGAGTTACTGACATGCGATGAGGTGGTAACGACGAGCTAATTAAGATGCAGTTCTCAAAGCTCTCAACTCAACTATAAAAATTACAATACTAATTAAAAATGAAGAAGTAATGAAGTAGATTTTTATCTTTACAAATCTTCATCATTAGCTGAAGTGCAGAATATAAATTAAAGTAAAGAAACTTATTTTTTCTTGAAGCTAAGTAACTTTTAGGTAAGAAACTCGTTAATAATGATTTTCAATACAATAAAAACATTTTTCAAATTAGCTTGGTGATTAAAGATAGATTTTCTGTATAGATGCTATCAGCGTATATCTATAAAAATCAAGAGCATGACTTAGAAAGACTAAGAATTTGTGGTAAATAAGTTTTTTGATGCCAACTTCTTGGTCAATTGTTATAACTCTGTGGAAAAAGCTTAGTTTCCAGATTTAAGAGGTATTGATTAAATGAGAATTTTAATAGTTGAGGATGACGAGTGTATTGCCAAAGCTTTAGAAAACATTCTTAGTAATCAACACTATATGGTAGATATTGCAGATAGTGGCTTGCTCGGCTGGGAGTTTGTCGAGACTTTCACCTATGACTTAATTTTGCTTGATGTTATCCTACCCGAACTCGATGGCATCAAATTTTGTCAGAAGTTGCGACAACATAATTATCAAATGCCCGTTTTATTATTAACAGCCCAAAACTCCAGCAATGATAAAGTGTTGGGATTAGATGCTGGAGCAGATGATTATGTGGTCAAACCTTTTGAAATAACAGAATTATTAGCTCGGATTCGGGTTTTATTACGTCGTAAAAATACACCGATACAAACAGTTTTACAATGGGAAAACCTGTGTCTTAACCCTGGTAGTACAGAAGTTACTTATAACGGTCATTTGCTCAATCTGACTCCCAAAGAATATCGGTTGCTGGAGCTTTTTCTTCGTAACCGTAATATTGTGTTTAATAGAAGTGACATTTTAGATCATTTGTGGTCTATGGACGAAGCACCTAAAGAAGATACAGTTACTGCTCACATTAAAGGTTTACGGCAGAAAATGACTAGAGCAGGAGCGCCGAATGATTTGATTGAAACTGTTTATGGTTTGGGTTATCGCCTCAAAGATGCTGCAAATGGCCAAGTGAAATTTTCTGGGGAGAAACATCAAAATAAACCAAATAAACTAAGTAATAAACAACAGCAGACTAAAGAAGCATTAACTAAACTATGGGAAAAGCTGAAAGTACAAAGTATTGAGGGTGTAGCAGTTTTAGAGCAAGCTGTTAGTGCATTATTAGAGAACACTTTGGAGGAAGAATTAAGAAAAAAAGCGCAAACAATAGCACACAAATTGGCTGGAGGCTTAGGAATTTTTAGTTTTTCTCAAGGTTCTGATCTAGCTAGAGAAATAGAGCAAATTTTCAAATCGCAACTCAACTTAGACCGAACTCAGGGATTTTATTTGAGAGAATTAGTAAAGCGTTTACAAGAGGAAATTAAACAGCCTGCCTTTAAACAGTTTAAAAAAACCGTGCAGTGTGAAAAATCTTCTGTAATGGTGATAATTGATGATGATGAAAAACTAGCCCTTAGCATGATTAAATTGGCTGTTGCATCGGGAATACAAATAGAATTGGTAAGAGATTTATTAGCAGCAAAAGAAGCATTAACGAAGCCTAAAATTGATGTGGTTCTACTGAGTATTGCCCTTGCTAAGACAAGTGAAGACAGTCTGAATCAACTTGCCAAATTAACGAATTGTTCCACACCAGCAATCCCAGTAATACTATGCACAACTGATGATAGTTTAGCTAATCGGGTAAAATTGTCGCGATTATTTAGTCATATATTTTTACAAAAAACATTGCTTCCCGAACATTTATTAAAAGTGATTTCTCAGGTATTGAAACAAAGCCGTTCCCAAGCTGGCAAAGTTATGGTGGTAGATGATGACCCACAAATTTTAAGTTTAATCAGGGAATTACTAGAACCTTGTGGACTAAAACTTTCTACATTAAATGAGCCATTATGCTTCTGGGATATTTTAATGAAAAATTCCCCAGATTTACTGATTCTTGATGTGGAAATGCCTGATATTAATGGTATTGATTTGTGTCAAGTAGTTAGAAATGAACCACGTTGGAGTGGATTACCTATTGTGTTTCTCACAGTTCACAATGATGCTGAGACTATACAAAAAGTTTTTAATGCAGGTGCTGACCAATGTTTGAGCAAGTCTATTGTTGGACCGGAATTAGTGACTCACATATTCAATCGCTTAGAGCGAATTAAATTATTTCAAACTATTAATGGTGTAGCTAATTAACAAATATTTTCATCTTGTAATTTTCATTTTTTCATATTTTAGATAATGCAGTTTAATAACCCACATCCCCAAATATCAGATCAATCCTCGAACAGTGGTGAAAAGTCAATTGCTTCTGTTGAGGTACTTCTACATCGCATGATAACTAGGATTCGTCAATCTTTGGAATTACCGGCAATCCTCACCGGAACAGTGACAGAAGTGCGTACATTATTGGAAACAGACCGAGTTAAAGTGTATCGTTTTGATGCAGATGGTAGTGGAAAAGTAGTTGCTGAATCAGTTGTCCAACAACGTCTACCATCGCTTTTAGGACAACATTTTCCCGCAGAAGATATTCCACCCGAAGCACGTGAATTATTTATCAAAGCACGTCAGCGTTCAATTGTAGATTTAGCTACACAACAAATTGGGGTAAGTCCATTAACTTCTCCCGAAACTGGAGAGTCAATCGCTGATGATATCCGGTTTCGTCCTGTAGACCCCTGTCATGTAGAATATCTCACATCAATGGGTGTACAGTCCTCTTTAGTCGTGCCGATTTTTCATCGCCAGCAACTATGGGGATTATTAGTATCTCATCATAGTTCCCCACGACAGGTAACACAACGAGAATTACACATTGTCCAGCTAGTTGTAGATCAATTATCAATCGCGATCGCCCAAAGTACCTTACTAGAACAAACCCGCGCCCAAGCAGCACAAGAAGCGATGATTAACCGAGCCACCAAGCTGCTGCATTCAATGACGGAAATGCAGTTGCAAGAGGCTTTGGAATTAACTGTGAATGGTTTGCAAGCGGCGGGTGGCAGAATTTACATATTTCCCCAAAATCCTCAAGAGCAAGCACAATTGTTTGTTTGTGGGGAATGGGAACTTAATAAAAGTGGAGAAAAATTTGAGCAGCATCCGACTTGGCAAGAATGGTTAGAGGAGCAAGTAACTTTTTGTAATGGAATTCAAGCCCGGATAATTCCAGATTTACATCAAGTTGCTTTACCAGAATATTTAGAAACCGTTTTTTTAAACAATAAAATTCGTAACTTGTTAGTTATCGAACTGCAATCTCGACAGCAGAAGTTAGGTTATTTGAGTATTTTTCGCCACGAAATTGAGGTTGAAACTTTATGGGGCAGAAAACGCGATCGCGACGACTCGCGACAACAGCGTCCAATAGTATCTTTTGAGACATGGCGAGAATTAAAACAAGGTCAAGTACAAGAATGGACTTCAGCAGAAATTTAACTTGCTTTAGCTTTGGGTAGTCACTTTGCGACGGCAATTCATCAATACGGACTGTATCAGCAAGTCTATGCTCTCAATGTTGACTTGGAACGAGATATCCAAGAGCGCAAGCAAGCAGAGTTAAAAATTTCTGCCTTGAATGCCGAATTAGAGCAGCGAGTGCAAGAACGAACAGCAGAATTACGCAGAGAAATCAGCGAACGCGAACAAGCAAAAGCCTCACTTGAACGCCTTAGTAGGCAAAGCGGGTTAATTTTAAACTCCGCAGGTGAGGGAATTTACGGATTAAATTCCCAAGGTAAACTGACTTTTGTTAACCCAGCAGCAGCAAGAATGTTGGGATATCGAGTAGAAGAATTGATTGTTTCAATCGCTAATAAGGATTTAAATTCTTACCCAAGCTACATTCTTTCGGAATTTCCACATCAGTCTGAAGAAAGATTTATGCACAGGATATTGAATCATTCTAAGCCAGACGGAAGTCCTTACCCTTGGGAAGAAAATCCTATTTATGCCACATTAAAAACTGGTGCAGTGCAGCATATTGTTGATGACACATTTTACCGTCGAAATGGAACAAAATTCCCCGTAGAGTATGTTAGTACACCAATTTTAGAAAAGAATCAGATTGTAGGTGCTGTGGTAATTTTTAAGGATATTACCGAGCGACAAATAGTAGAAAGAATGAAAAATGAGTTTGTCTCAGTTGTCAGTCACGAATTGCGGACACCCTTAACTTCCATTCGTAGTGCTTTAGGTTTACTTTCCCATGGTTCATTGAACAATCAACCCGCGAAAAGTCAGCGGATGCTGGAAATTGCCTTTGATAATACCAACCGTTTAGTGCGTTTAATTAACGACATTCTTGATATTGAGCGGATTAATTCTGGCAAAGTAACGATGGAAAAACAAAATTGTAATGCCGCTGAATTGATGATACAAGCAGTAGATGAAATGCGAGCAATGGCTGAGAAAGCAGAAATCAAACTTGCATTGAAACCTTTTGAAGTACAATTATGGGCAGACCCAGATCGAATCGTTCAGACGCTAACTAATTTACTCAGTAATGCGATTAAATTTTCATCACCACATAGTACAGTCTTTCTTGGAGCAAAAGTACAAAATTCTCAAATATTATTTCAAGTCAAAGATCAAGGTAGAGGAATTCCTGAAAATAAATTGGAAACCATTTTTGACCGTTTTCAACAAGTTGATGCTTCTAACTCTCGACATCAAGGTGGTACGGGTTTAGGATTAGCAATTTGTCGCAGTATTGTGCAACAACACGGTGGTAAAATCTGGGTTGAAAGTATTTTAGGTCGTAGTAGTATTTTTTATTTTACATTACCTCTTAATGAGTAATCATTAGCTATTAGCAAAAGAAAAAATCTGCAAACACATATTTTGTAACTTACAAATAATTAACTAAATTATAAATTTTATAGTTATAAATTTTTATATTTTATTCCCTGTATTTTGAGTCCATTTTAATGGACTTATGCTATTAGAATGGGACTTGCAACCCCAGGCGGGTGAAAACGAAGCTAAAAAATTATTAATTATTTTGTTTTGACTATAGTTTTAATGGTGCAATATATGACCAAACGTATTTTAATCATTGATGATGATAAGGATATCCGAGAAGCCACTCAAATGTGTTTAGAAATTTTAGGCGAATGGGAAGTTTTGAGTGCTGCTTCAGGTAAAGAAGGTTTAGTTACAGCCGCAGCAGAGCAGCCTGATGCGATTCTTCTAGATGTAATGATGCCAGAAATGGACGGGTTGACAACATTTGAGAAACTACAAGAAAATCCGATTACCAAAAATATTCCTGTGATTTTACTCACAGCAAAAGCTCAACCTGCCGAAAAGCGTCATTTTACTCAACTTTGTGTCGCGGGGGTTATAACCAAACCTTATGATCCGTTTACTTTGGCTCACGAAATTACACAAGTTTTGCAATGAGAATTGTATTTTCTTCATGGATTATTCATAGTTTTTACTTACCCTACAAGGTGAAGCTGGCTAACAAATCACCAAAAATAATTCAACAAGTATCCACCAATTGATCAATTGGTAAATCTTGCGGGAGTTGGCAGCCAGAAAATACTTGGCACCCACGGGTAAATGTAAATAGTGAACCACCGACGTATCCTACTAATTATTGAAAATGTAGATGCAATACAGGAAGTTACTCAGGTTTGCTTAGAAACAATAGCAGGCTGTTCGGTTGTAATCACCAACTCCGTGAATGAAGCTATTGCCAAAGCTACAACCGAACAAGCTGATGCAATTATTTTGGATTTGAATGAAATTATATTTGATTTTGATTGCAATACCATATTGCAAGAGTTACATAATAAACCGACTACTCAGCAAATCCCGATAATTTTATTAACTTCTACGGAACAGTATCAAGAATTGTCTCAATTAACCGAACTTGGGGTAACGGCAGCCATTATCAAGCCTTTTGATTTATTAACTTTAGCTAGACAAGTAGCAGTTGCACTGAATTGGGAATATTAATAACTGAATTTGCCGTATTTTATTTAAATAAATATTTACATAAATGTAAGCTTTTGTAAATATAATCTTCTTCTTCATAAGTTCTTCAGAACTTTTTTTTATTCTCCAAATAGCAACTAATCTATTGCTGAGAAAAATCATCATAAATCATCAACAAATTGGAGTTTATATCATTAGTAAATCAGAAGTAGATACTTTCTCAAATGCTAATAATAGATATATTTTCTCAAAAGTTGAATGTTCTGTTGAAATTCTTTGATTACATTGTCAACCATGAATTTTAGATTTTAGATTTGGACAATACTGCATTGCGTTCCGACTTTTTGAACAGCAAGTATCGGGGTTTTGGATTAAATAATTCAAATTCAAACTTCCTCCTTGGATAAAAAAATCACAAGCCCCTGGATTATTTTCCCGATCAATCTAAAATCCTAAATCCAAAATCTAAAATTTAGTGACCTCTACCCTAGACTAAGGAGCCATTAATTAAATGGTACAGTCTGAATTACAACGCACAATTACGACTTCAAGCGATAGTGATTTGGTCGATAAACGCCAAAGTCAAAACAATCTTTTAGAAAAAAGCGATTCCTCCCCGGTATGGGAAAAATTCTGTCAATGGGTAACTAGCACCGATAATCGTCTGTATATCGGCTGGTTTGGGCTAGTGATGATACCGACTCTTTGCATCGCAGCGATTGTTTTTGTAATTGCCTTTATTGCTGCTCCTCCCGTAGATATGGGTGGCTGGGGAGAACCAATTTCTGGTTCTTTGTTACATGGAAATAACATTATTACTGCTGCGGTTGTTCCCACCTCAGCAGCCATTGGACTGCACTTTTACCCTGTTTGGGCAGCAGCATCCTTTGAGGAATGGCTGTGCAATGGAGGTCCATATCAGCTGATTGTGCTGCATTTTTTGATTGGCATCTATTGCTATCAAGATCGGGAATGGGAGTTGAGTTATCGTTTGGGAATGCGTCCTTGGATTAGTTTAGCTTTCTCTGCTCCAGTCAGTGCTACAGCAGCAGTACTGTTAGTTTATCCAATTGGACAAGGAGGGTTTTGTGAGGGAATGCCTTTAGGAATTTCGGGGACTTTCTATTTCATGTTGAAGCTACAAGCTGAACACAATTTTCTGATGAATCCATTTCACATGATTGGAGTAGTTGGAGTTTTGGGAGGGGCATTCTTGAGCGCTATGCATGGTTCTTTAGTAACTTCGACTCTAAGCTTTCCCAGAGAACAGCGTCACAAACAACCAACTTACAATTTAATGGCAGCCCATAATTACTTGGGAAGGCTTGTCTGGCATCGCTTGAGCTTCATAAACAAGCGCAATTTGCATTTGTTATTAGCAATTGTGCCGGTGGTAGGAATTTGGGCTGCGGCTTTGGGTGTCGTTTCGATGGCATTTAATATCAATGGCTTGAATTTTAATCAGCACATACACGATAAGCAAGGGCGAGTAATCAATAGCTGGGCAGATTCGATTAGCTGGGCTGATTTAGGAATAGAAGTAATGGACGAAGGCAAAATTTACTCTTTCCCCTTGGATTTATCATCTCAAATAGCAATACCTGTGAAGTAATTAGAGTCTGGTGAATAACGATGAAAGATTTATTTATCAAGTCTTTGGGGCTATCACCTTGATGAAAAAGTCCAAGATATTCCCCCCAACCCTATTGCAAAAAGGAGGCAATGATTATGACAATAACTCCAGAGCGAGAGCAAAAAGTAAAAGTAGTAGTCGATAAAGATCCGGTGCCTACTTCTTTTGAGAAGTGGTCAAAACCAGGACACTTTGATCGTTCCCTTGCTAGAGGTCCGAAAACCACAACTTGGATTTGGAATCTACACGCTCTTGCTCATGATTTCGATACTCATACCAGTGACTTAGAAGATGTATCTCGCAAAATCTTCGCTGCTCATTTTGGACATTTAGCAGTAATTTTTATCTGGTTGAGCGGGATGTATTTTCATGGGGCAAATTTTTCCAATTTTGAATCTTGGATGACAAATCCCACTGGTATTAAACCAAGCGCTCAAGTAGTCTGGCCTATATTTGGTCAAGAAATTTTGAATGCCGATATGGGTGATGGCTTCCACGGGATTCAAATCACCTCTGGACTTTTCCAGTTGTGGCGGGGTGCTGGATTTACAAATGCGTTCCAATTATACTGCACAGCAATTGGAGCTTTGGTAATGGCAGCATTGATGCTATTTGCTGGTTGGTTCCACTATCACAAACGCGCTCCCAAACTAGAATGGTTTCAGAATGTTGAGTCGATGTTAAATCATCACTTAGCTGGACTTTTAGGTTTGGGTTCCTTGGGCTGGTGCGGACACCTAATTCATGTTTCTTTACCCACTAACAAGCTGCTGGATGCTGGAGTAGCTCTTAAGGATATTCCTCTACCTCATGAATTCATCTTGAACCCTAGCTTGATGGGAAGATTATATCCCGGTGTTGATTGGGGTTTTATCAGTGGAGTGGTACCATTCTTTACTTTAAATTGGGATAGATACAAAGAATTTCTGACATTTAACGGTGGTTTGAATCCGGTAACTGGCGGTTTGTGGTTAACAGATATAGCACATCATCACTTAGCTATAGCTGTAATGTTCATTGTTGCCGGTCATATGTACCGCACTAATTGGGGTATTGGTCATAATATCAAGCTCATGCTCGATGACCTGAGAAATCCGAATATGCTGCCATTTTTGAGCTTTATTGGTCCTAGAGGTCATAAAGGTCTTTACGAAGTTCTGACAACTTCCTGGCACGCTCAGTTATCAGTCAATCTGGCAATGTTGGGTTCTCTAAGTATCATAATTGCCCATCATATGTATGCGATGCCGCCCTATCCATATTTGGCGACAGACTATGCCACTGTTTTATCTCTGTTCACTCATCATATATGGATTGGAGGCTTTTTAATAGTCGGTGCCGCCGCTCATGCAGCGATTTATATGGTGCGAGACTATGACCCGGAAGTAAATTATAACAATGTCCTAGACCGGGTAATTCGACACCGAGATGCAATTATCTCTCACCTGGCTTGGGTGTGTCAGTTCCTCGGCTTCCACAGCTTTGCAATTTATTGTCACAACGACACAATGCGGGCTTTTGGTCGTCCTCAAGATATGTTCTCGGATACGGGAATTCAATTGCAGCCTATTTTTGCTCAGTGGATACAACATATTCACACAATGGCAATTGGAAATCTGGGATTGCAAGCCGCTACACCTTTGGGCAATATGTTTGGGGGCTTGCACAATTTACAAACCTCTGGACTGGGAGTAACGGCTCCAGGTTTGCACGAGCCTGTAAGTTATGCCTTTGGCGGCGGTATTCTTGCCGTAGGTGGTAAAGTGGCAATGATGCCTATACCTTTGGGAACGGCTGATTTCTTAATCCACCACATCCACGCTTTTACAATTCACGTCACAGTACTAGTTCTGCTCAAAGGTGTATTATTTGCCCGTAGTTCCCGGTTAATTCCAGATAAAGCCAACCTTGGTTTCCGCTTTCCTTGCGATGGTCCAGGTCGCGGGGGTACTTGTCAAGTCTCTGCTTGGGACCATGTATTCTTGGGACTTTTCTGGATGTATAATTCCCTGTCCATGGTAATTTTCCACTTCTTTTGGAAGATGCAATCGGATGTTTGGGGGACGGTTGATGGGAATGGGGTAGTCACTCACATTACTGGTGGCAACTTTGCCATGTCATCGATTACCAATAATGGTTGGTTGCGGGACTTTCTTTGGGCGCAATCTTCCCAAGTAATCAATTCCTACAATACAGCACTTTCTGCATACGGGTTAATGTTCTTGGCTGGACACTTCGTTTTTGGCTTTAGCTTGATGTTCCTGTTTAGCGGTCGTGGTTACTGGCAAGAACTGATTGAATCGATTGTTTGGGCGCACAACAAGTTGAAAATTACTACTGCGATTCAGCCCCGTGCTTTAAGTATCGTTCAAGGTCGGGCTGTGGGAGCTGCTCACTACCTATTGGGAGGAATTGTTACCACTTGGGCATTCTTCCTAGCGCGAATGAGCGCACTGGGTTGAACATCAAAACTCTCTCGTTACTATGCTCTGCCTAGTAATGCATAAACGGAGGCAGAGCATAGTAACGAGGAATGAGAAACCTAGAATTCATAATTTTTCCTGACTCAAAAAAATGAAAGTTTAAATATGGCAACTAAATTTCCCAAATTTAGCCAAGACTTGGCACAAGACCCGACGACTCGTCGCATTTGGTATGCGATCGCAACTGCTCATGATTTTGAAAGTCACGACGGAATGACCGAGGAAAATCTTTATCAAAGGATTTTTGCTTCTCACTTTGGTCATTTGGCGATTATCTTTCTATGGACATCGGGTATTTTGTTCCACGTTGCTTGGCAAGGTAACTTTGAATTGTGGATTAAAGACCCACTTCATGTACATCCCATCGCTCACGCTATTTGGGATGCTCAATTTGGACCACCAGCAATTGAGGCTTTTACGCAAGCCGGAGCGCGTAATCCCGTTGATATTTGCTACTCTGGTGTTTACCACTGGTGGTATACCATCGGTATGCGAACAAATAATGAACTTTATGCTGGTTCGTTGTTTCTTTTACTGGTTGCTGCTGTATTCTTATTCGCAGGATGGCTGCACCTCAGACCTAGATTTCGTCCGGGACTTGCTTGGTTTAAAAACAATGAATCTCGTCTAAATCATCACCTCGCAGGTTTATTCGGTATTAGTTCTTTGGCTTGGGCGGGACATTTGGTTCACGTTGCAATCCCAGAATCTCGCGGTATTCATGTTGGTTGGAATAATTTCCTGGCTGTGGCTCCCCACCCCAAAGGATTGTTACCTTTTTTCACAGGTAACTGGGGTATTTACGCACAAAACCCGGATACGGCAAATCATCTATTTAGTACGAACGAAGGTGCAGGAACGGCAATTCTCACCTTTTTAGGTGGTTTTCACCCGCAAACAGAATCGCTGTGGTTAACAGATATGGCTCATCACCACTTAGCGATCGCAGTGATTTTGATTGTTGCGGGTCATATGTACCGTACCAACTGGGGTATCGGTCACAGTATGAAGGAAATGCTTAATGCTAAGAACTTTTTTGGGCAAAAGGTGGAAGGACAGTTCAATTTGCCTCACCAAGGGCTGTACGATACAATCAACAACTCATTACATTTCCAATTGTCTTTAGCGTTAGCTGCTTTGGGTGTAGCAAGTTCTTTGGTGGCACAGCATATGTATTCGATGCCACCTTACGCTTTCATTGCTAGGGACTTCACTACCATGTCAGCGCTTTATACTCATCACCAGTACATAGCCGGATTTCTGATGGTAGGAGCATTTTCCCACGCGGCGATTTTCTGGATTAAAGACTATGACCCAGAAATGAATCAGGATAATGTTTTAGACCGGGTTTTGAAGCACAAAGAAGCGATTATTGCTCACCTGAGTTGGGTGTCTCTATTCTTAGGCTTCCATACTTTGGGATTGTATGTTCACAATGATGTAGAGGTTGCTTTCGGTACACCTGACAAACAAATCCTGATTGAGCCAGTATTTGCTCAGTTTATCCAGTCGGCTCATGGTAAAGCACTCTACGGCTTTAATACTTTGTTATCGAACCCAGATAGTATTGCTTCCACAGCATGGCCTAACCACGCTAACGTTTGGTTATCAGGCTGGCTAGATGCGATCAATAGTGGTACTAACTCCTTATTCCTGACAATTGGTCCTGGTGACTTTTTGGTTCACCATGCAATTGCTCTCGGTTTGCACGTCACCGCCTTGGTTTTAATTAAAGGTGCCTTGGATGCCCGTGGTTCTAAACTAATGCCGGATAAGAAAGATTTTGGTTACTCATTCCCTTGTGATGGTCCAGGTCGTGGTGGGACTTGTGACATCTCCGCTTGGGATGCTTCTTACCTAGGTATATTCTGGATGCTCAATACTCTCGGTTGGATAACCTTCTACTGGCACTGGAAGCATTTAGCTATTTGGCAGGGGAATGTCGCCCAGTTCAATGAGAATTCTACTTATTTAATGGGCTGGTTCCGAGATTACTTATGGAACTATTCAGCATCGCTGATTAACGGTTACAATCCCTACGGTACTAATAACCTTGCTGTTTGGACTTGGATGTTTCTCTTAGGACATTTAGCTTGGGCTGTGAGTTTCATGTTCTTAATCACTTGGCGGGGTTATTGGCAAGAGTTGATTGAAACTCTCGCTTGGGCTCACGAACAAACACCATTATCTTTTGGTTATTGGAGAGATAAGCCTGTTGCTTTGTCTATTGTTCAGGCTCGTTTGGTTGGCTTAACCCATTTCACAGTTGGTTATATTGCTACCTATGGAGCATTTCTAATTGCTTCAACGGCGAGTCGATTAGGTTAAATCAGTTGTCAGTTAACAGTTATCAGTTAACCGTGATAACTGTTAACAATTAACAATCATTAAATGATTGTTGAAAAAGAAAGTTGTTAATATGATTATTCTTGCCGCGATTGTGACAACTTTCTGAAAATTTGCATAGGACTTACACAACAACTAAAAAATAAGCCTTTACGATTACTTTGCTTCCCTCGTAATGACATAAAATCCTAGTCTGTGCGTAAGTCCTAAAATAGTTAGATTATTTGATTTGCAATATTATTAAAACGAAAAAAAATATTTTCAAGCTTTACAAAATTTGTCATTCGACCTCCTCTGACCTTTGAGCCAAAGCCTAACGGTTAGAGGATTTTCTTATGATTAATTATTATTAATAAATTCGATAAATATTGATTTTTATAACAATTAAGCATCAAGATTGTATTTATAGACTATTTATTTTTAAAATAAAAGATAAGAGATTTTTAAAAAGTACAAGAACAATCAGCAGGTAAATATGGCTAATACCGAAACAGATTTGATCAAACCATATCAAGACAACCCCTTTCTTGCTAATTTATCCACACCAATCAACGATTCTCCCTTAGCAAAAGCCTTTATTAATAATTTGCCTGCCTATCGTAAAGGCTTAACTCCTTTTATGCGAGGGCTAGAAATTGGTATGGCTCATGGTTATTTTTTAGTGGGACCGGAGGTTGTAATTGGACCACTCCGAGAAACTGCCCATGGAGCTAATTTAAGTGGATTAATTACGGCTATTTTTATCACTGTATTAGCCTGTTTGGGTATTTCTATTTTTGCTTTGACTACTTTTCAAGGAAATCCCCGTGGAGCTTATAGCTCTTATTGTAAAGACCCTCTGAGACCATTAAAAACTCGTGAAGAATGGAACGAACTTAATGGCGGAGTATTTCTAGGTTCAATGGGTGGGGCTATATTTGCATACTTGTTACTAGAAAATTTTGATGCTTTAGATGCCATTCTTCGCGGTGCAGTTAATATTAGCTGATGGCTAAAAACTCAAAATAAAAACGAAATTTTCAATAACTATTTACTTCTATCTAAACAGGAGAATAAATTATGGTGGATATGACGCAACTTACAGGAGAATACGCAGCTTCCTGGTTGCCTTGGATAATGATTCCGTTAGTTTTTTATATTTTACCTTTCCCCGTTTTTGCCATTCTTTTTCTTTGGATTGAAAAAGAAGATATTGAAGAAGAAAGAACGGATATTCCCGGAAATAAATTAATGGGTAATGTCATAAATATGGACTCATAAT
The DNA here is from genome assembly GCA_050329355.1 of Rivularia sp. (in: cyanobacteria). Lineage (GTDB taxonomy): Bacteria > Cyanobacteriota > Cyanobacteriia > Cyanobacteriales > Nostocaceae > Rivularia. The sequence continues at coordinate 343 of JBHJOU010000988.1, read as the reverse complement.
TTCAGTTTGTAATTGTGCTGGTTGTACAAGTCCTAATTTTGGTGTTGTGTTCTCGAAGACAATTTTTCAATCCATTTAGCAAAATAACGCGAAAAACCCGGTTTCCATACAAAATGGTTGTTTTTACCGAAAAAATGGGTCTAAAGCCCCGTCCTTGTAGGACGGCTTTTTATTTCTAAACTATGCTACAATCTTATCGTCAGTTAAAACGATAAGATGTTAACCTACGAGTCCAAATTAGAAGGAACCAAAAACCAGTACGAGCGGCTAGACAGCGCCATTCGGACTGGTCTTTTTGTGCGAAATTCTATTATTCGGGCTTGGATCGATGGACTGATAAAAA
>JBHJOU010000119.1:0-24604 GCA_050329355.1 Rivularia sp. (in: cyanobacteria) | reverse complement strand
ATGAAGAAGGAAAATCTTTAGGAAGAACCTTTATATCGAATGTTGAAGGTGATGCTCTTAAACCATTATTAGAACAAAATACAATAGTCACTTCTTCTGTAATAATTCGTCGTAATTGTTTAGATGTAGGAAACTTTGATCATAACTTACATTCTTCTGAGGATTGGGAACTTTGGGTACGTATAGCTTTACGTTATCCGATAATGCTAATCAAAGAACCCTTAGTTTTTTATCGTCACCATGCCAACAATACAACTAAAAATTGGCAAATGCTCGAACAAGATTTACATTCAATCGAGCAAGTATTTCAATCAGTTCCCCAAGAATTATCCTATTTAAAAAACCGTACCTATGCTTATGCAAATATTTACTTGGCTTGGAAAGCTTTACAAACAGGTTATTGCAAACAAGCAGCCTATTTTCGCAACCAAGCATTTAAACATTATTCCCCAATTCTTTTTTTTCCCAAAATGATTCGTTTAAACTTCGCGATCGCAATTTCGCAAATCTTCGGAAACAACGGTTTCAACCGCATCCAGTCTTTGATTTACACAATACGTCGTCGTTTCTCCACTGTGAAAATGTGATGGGGAGACAAGGGGATGGGGAGACAAGGGGATGGGGAGATAAGGGGATGGGGAGATAAGGGGATGGGGAGAAGATAATTAATTATTAACTCATAACTCATAACTCATAACTCTTAACTCTTAACTCATAACTCTTAACTCCTAACTCTTAATCCCGGTGGTATAAATCTAAAATCCAAAATTGAATTATGCCAAAAGTATCTATAATTATTCCAGCTTACAATGCGATGACTTATCTGCCGGAAACTCTGGAGAGTGCTTTTCAACAGACTTTCACCGACTTTGAAATATTGATTATTAATGATGGTAGTTCAGATAATCTTGTAGAATGGGTTTCACAAATTACAGATAAGCGAGTTAAGTTGATTTCTCAAGAAAATCAGGGTGTATCCATAGCACGAAATACGGGAATTAACAACTCTCAAGGGGAATATATTGCTTTTCTTGATGCTGATGATTTGTGGGAAGCGACAAAGTTGGAAAAACAGGTAAATTGTCTTGAAGCTAATCCCACGGTAGGTTTAACTTACACTTGGACGACTTTTATAGACCAATTTAGTCAACCTACAGGGGTATCAATAGTTTCTCACGCACAGGGATATGTATGGGAAGAAATTGTGGTTCGAGATATGATATCCACTGGTAGTTCTACAATGATTCGTGCTGAATGCTTCAAGAAAGTAGGCTTATTCGATGCAGATTTATCGGTTGGTGAAGATAGAGATATGTGGACTCGTATTGCATTAATCTATCCTTTTGCAGTAATCAAAGAACCATTGACTCTCTATAGAAGACATTCTCAGAACACAACTAAAAGCAATCAAAAAATAATTCCTCAACTATCGAGAGTCATAGAAAAGACTTTTCAAAATATTCCAGAAAACTTACTTTATTTGAAAAATCGCAGCTATGGATGGATGAATATTTTTGCAGCTTGGTCTGCTATTGAGCAAGAAAAAGATTATAAACAAGCAAAATATTACTGTCAACAAGCTGTCAAACATTACCCCCAAATACGTTTTACATCAATGTATCTACGTTTAACCATCGCGATCGCAATGTTAGCTTTATTCGGTTATCAAACCTACGATAAAATTCGAGGATTGAAAAAGAATCTAGTTAAAAATAAGGTTGGTACCGTTTCATGATATCTCTTGAAACTTTAACCTTTAACCTTTAACCTTTAACCTTTCACCTTTCACCTTTGACCTTTAACCTTTAACCTTTCACCTTTCACCTTATCAATATGGGATTACGTAATCAAGCCGTAAAAGGCGGATTTATCATGGTTATTCGTCAAGGTTTGGGTATTTTACTCAGCTTGGCAAGCGTTATATTTATTACGAGAGTAATCGGCCCGGAACAATACGGTTTTTTTGGTGCTGCTTCGGGAATTGCAGTGTTTCTTTACCGTTTAGGACCTTGGGGTTTGGATGTTTATCTAGTACGTAAAACTGAGAATCCAGAGCAAGAAGAATACAATCAAGCTTTCACTATTTTACTTGGTGTGAGTTTATTTCTGACTTTAAGTATGGCTTTGGGGCAAAATATTATTGCTGATTTTCTGAGAATTAAGCAAGTTTCATCACTTTCATTAGCTTTAGCTTTTACAATTCCTCCCACTCTTTTAAAAGTACCTGCCACGGTGAAACTGGAACGGGATCTTAATTTTAAACGTGTTGCTTTCAACGAGTTAATTAGTCAAATTAGCTACTACATAATTGCCATACCGATGGCTTTTCAAGGGTTTGGTGCTTGGTCTCCCGTTGTCGGTTTACTAGTTCAACAATACGTCTTATTTATACTCACCCAATTAGGTGCAAATCTCAAATTAGGTTTGTGCTGGAACCCCAAATTAGTTAAACAAATGGTAAATTACGGCTTTACCTATTCCGCTTCTAATTGGGCTTGGGAATTACGAACATTGATAAATCCAGTAATAGTTGGACGCTTTGCTGGTGCAGAATCTGTGGCTTTTGTTGCTTTAGCCATACGCTTGGTAGAAATGCTTTCCTTTGTCCGATTTATTACATGGCGTTTAGCAATGGCAGCTTTAGCGAAATTTAAAGACAATAAAGCTCGTTTGCTTCATAGTGTTGAAGAAGGTATGCATTTATTAGCTTTGACAGTGGGTTTACCAATGGCAGGTTTTTCTTTAGTAGGACCAATAGTCTTGAGTATTGTTTTTGGTAAAGATTGGAACCCAGTATTAGAAGTTTATCCATTTATTGCTGTGAGCTATATCGCTTATTCAATCTTTAATTTACACACTTCGGTTCTCTATTTACTAGGTAAAAATATGTCAGTTACTTGGTTTAATTTAGTTCATGTGGCAATATTTGGAGTCACTGCATTATTACTAGTGCCGCCCATGGGAATCATCGGATATGGATGGGCTGAGGTATGTACTTTATTCAGTTATATTGTTCTACATTTATACGTTTCTCAAGAAGTTGGGAAACCTAATTATATTACTGCTTTTATCTGGTTTTCTCTTTCGGTAATTGTCCTACTTCTCGGTACTTTTGCAAGTCCATTACGTTACTTTTCAATATTTTTATTATTCCTTCCTTTAATATCAACAAAAGAAAGAAATAATTTATGGGGATATTATCAGATATTAAGGTCGTAAATTGGTAATTGGTAATTGGTAATTGTTTAATTTTGATTCTGAGAATTTGCTTTATTACGAATTGATTCCGCAATTAAAGCGACAATTGCTGATACAACTATTAAAATTACACTCAAAGCATTAATATCCGGTTTTACACCCGTTCTAATACGACTAAAAATTTCCATTGGTAAAGTATTAGAACCACTACCGGCAGTGAAACTAGCAATTAAAAAATCATCTAAACTCAAAACAAATGCTAATAAACAACCAGCGATAATTCCTGGCATTAATTGAGGTAATAATACTTGAATAAAAGCTTGTACAGGTGTCGCTCCTAAATCTAATGCAGCTTCTTCTAAATAAGGATTTAAATTAGTTAATCGAGAGGAAACAACAAGACCAATATACGCTAAACAAAATACCACATGAGCCGCAACAATAGTCCATATATTCAAGCGAATTGCAAACGCTGCTAGGAAAACTAAAGTCGCAACCGCGATCGCAATATCGGGAATAATCAGCGGTAAATAGGAAATCCCTCGATATAAACTTTTACCCCGAAAGCGGTAACGCGCTAATCCCACAGCCATCAAGGTTCCCAGTACCGCAGAAATCCCAACAGCACTAAAAGCAACTATCAAACTGTTTTGTAGAGCTGATAAAATACGTTCATCACTAAATAGTTTTTCATACCATTCCCAAGTAAACCCTTCCCAAGCTCCACTGTATGCCGATCGATTGAAACTATAAAAGGCGAGTACTGCGATCGGTAAATACATCAGAACATACATTAACAGTGAGAAAACTCCCTGCCATCCGAGATGCAGCTTTTTCTTCGGTGGAGATATATTCACGCCAGTTTTGATTAATTGCTTGTTTATCAGCACTTTCATAGCATTATTTCTATGAAAAGTCAACAATTAATTATTAATAAATATTGATATATAAAGTATTATTTTTGCTGAAATCTGATACTTTTTGAGTAATGAAAAAATTGTTATGTTCTAGTTCCCAAGCTGAGGCTGAGAACTAGATTTTAAAAGATTTGATTCCTGAATATGAGAATATTCGGAAAACCAAAAATGACGCTAATAAAAAATAGCAAAAAATATATAATCAACTATAGTCAACGCACAAATTAAAAAAATCGGCGTTTCCAATAGCAACACTTGCCATAAATTCGATTAAATCTAAAATAACGATAAGCGCCATTTTAAACAAATTTAACAAGACTGTTCGAGAGTAGAGCTTTCCTTTTGTTGCTTATATTTTTGCACCTGTAGTAACAATAAATCGACTTCAGCTTGTAAATTAATCAACTTGGCTTGCTGATCAACCTGATAGCAAATATTAGCCGGAATTGACTTGGAATCCTGGGAATTGCGTTCTGAAATACTAGATACAGACATACTAATAATTAACTCCAAAACTCTACTCACACCATTAAAAATACTATAATAGTGTACTTGAAACAATCATTAAATCTTTGTATAACTTGTATTAGCTATTGCAATACAAATATTTTTTTTGCTTGCTAATACTGATGAAAAGGACATTGGGGGCAGGATTTTTGTTCCGAAGAAAAAATGTAATTAGGGAATAGGGAATAGGGCCAAGACTTTGTAGAGGCGCAAGCGGCTTCTTAAAGAGAATAAAAGGAAATCTCAAAAAGCCCACCGTGGTAGGGTATTAGAGGATAGGGTATCTTTAGAAAGATACGCCGTCAAATTGCGAGATGAGAAATAAAACGGAGAGGGAGGGATTCGAACCCTCGTTACCCTTTCGGGTAAACAGCATTTCCAGTGCTGCGCCTTCAACCACTCGGCCACCTCTCCAGATGCCACAAGAAAACATTGTACATTGAAATCAAATAAACTGCAAATATTGAGAGAATAATTCTATAATTTGTCATTCCAAACCTGAAATCTTGAAAATGTCTTCTACATATAAAGTTACAGTTCGCGATCGCGCTAAAGGTATTACCCACACTTTATCCGTTCCTGATAACCGTTACATTCTGCAAAGTTTTGAGCGTCTGGGGGTAGAATTACCGTTTTCTTGTCGTAATGGAGCTTGTACTACTTGCGCTGTAAGAATTATTTCCGGAGAAATTTCTCAGCCGGAAGCCGTAGGATTATCCCCTAATTTGCAAAGAAAAGGCTATGCACTATTGTGCGTTAGTTATGCTTGTTCCGACTTGGAGGTAGAAACCCAAGACGAAGACGAAGTTTACGAGCTTCAATTTGGGCGTTATTTTGCCAAAGGTAGAGTTCGTGCTGGTTTACCCTTGGATGAAGATTGATTAAGGATGGGGAGACAAGGGGATGGGGAGACAAGGGGATGGGGGGACAAGGGGATGGGGAGAGAAATAATTATTTATTAACTCCTAACTCCTAACTCATAACTCCTAACTCCTAACTCCTAACTCATAACTCATAACTCCTAACTCCTCACTCCTAACTCCTCACTCATAACTCCTAACTCCTAACTCCTCACTCCTAACTCATAACTCATAACTCCTAACTCCTAACTCCTCACTCCTAACTCCTAACTCATAACTCCTAACTCCTAACTCCTAACTCCGTCTTTTGGTGGTGGTAATCTAAAATCTAAAATCTAAAATCTAAAATTTTGCTAATGGGTAAAACAATTATTTTCTTATGTTGCTTGTTGCTGTTGCTGGGGTGTCAAGGGAAAAAAAGTGAACTACAATTTGAAGCTACTGTACCGATTCAGGTAGTGCGAGTGGTGAGTGGACAAACTTTACAGGTGATGGGTTTACGGGAACAACCTTCTTTAATTTCTGAAGTGCGTTTGACGGGTATTAGCGCTCCTTCCACACGTCAGCGTCCTTGGGGAGAAGCTTCAAGAGGGCGTTTGATGGAGTTGATTGACAGTAAGTCTTCACCCGTGAAATTAGAATTTGACGTGGAAGCCAAAGATCAATATGGACGAACTTTAGCTTATGTATGGAAAGATAAAACCTTAATAAACGAAGTACTTGTAAAAGAAGGTCATGCATTATTTGAATCGCGATCGCCAAATCACAAATATGATTCACGTTTGGAACGCGCCCAACATTGGTCTAGACTAATGGGGGAAGGAATTTGGAATCCCAAAGACCCGATGCGTCTTTCTCCTGCTGAGTTTCGTCGTGTTTATCGATAATTTTAGTTGATAGTTGACAGTAGACAGGAACAACGAGAAATTGATACTCCTAACCTTTGACCTCTAACCTTTAACCTTTGACCTTTAACCTTTAACCTAAATTATGGCTAATTTACAAATTTTTCTAGATATTGCGACAGAAGCGGCGCTGGCTGCTGGTGCAGTTTTAAAAGGTTATTTGGGTAAGGTGGAGTCGCAAACTACTGAAAAACGACCCGGTGATTTGGTGACTGTTGCGGATAAAGCTGCGGAAGCTGTGGTTTTAGAAACTTTACGTCGTCATTTTCCCGAACACGCTATTCTAGCTGAAGAATCTGGGAAGTTAGGTAATCAAAATCAAGAGTATCTTTGGGCGATCGATCCTTTGGATGGTACAACTAATTTTGCTCACGAATATCCGTTTTTTTCGGTTTCCATTGGGCTGTTAATTAATGGTATTCCCCAAGTTGGTGTAATTTACGACCCCTCCCGCAATGAATTATACCGCGCTGCTCAAGGCTTGGGAGCAACTTGTAACCGCGTTCCGATAAGTGTTTCTCAAACTTCGGAATTAAATAAAACTTTATTAGTTACTGGTTTTGCTTATGACCGTCGCGAAACTAGTGATAATAACTATGCAGAATTTTGTCATCTCACCCATTTGACTCAAGGAGTGAGACGTAGCGGTTCAGCTGCACTGGATTTAGCTCATGTGGCTTGCGGACGTTTGGATGGTTATTGGGAAAGGGGTTTGTCACCGTGGGATATTACTGCGGGAATAATTATCTTACGGGAAGCTGGAGGAAAGGTTACGGCTTATGATAATACGGATTTCAAGATGGAATCGGGAAGAATTTTAGCTACTAACGGTGATATTCATCACAACTTGAGTCGGGAATTGGGTAGAGCGCGTGAAGTCTGGCAGGTGGAGAAGAAAGGTTAGAAAATAACTCTGATTACAAAGTAAATTGTAATGGCATTTAGCAATTATAAAAGTATCGCTGCGGTACTTAAAAAATTTCAAATAAAATACGTGCAAACTAACTTTATGCTGGAAGTTGACTTTCCAGTTAAAGACTCATTTAGAGAAGAATTAGATTTATTATTTACAGATGGAGTAGTTGATAATTCAGAAGATGCTATCTGTGAAAATCTGATTTATCCAATTTTAAAAGAAGTTTGGAAAGCTTATCGAGATAAATTAACACTTTGGAGTCATCAATCATTAACTTACGATGAAGACTTATCTGGCGTTCCTGACTATACAGTAGCGCAAAGAAATCCTCTCTCTACAATTATCTTTGATAAACCTTATTTTTTAACAGTTGAAGCTAAACAAGACAAATTTGAAGAAGGTTGGAGTCAGTGTTTGGCAGAAATGATAGCAGTACAGCTTATAAATGATGACTTAAATAACGATATATTTGGTATTGTATCTAATGGTAAAATATGGCAATTTGGTAAGTTGAATTCACAAGTGTTTACGAGAAATAAAAATTTATATGTGATTCAAGATTTGGATAAGTTATTTGCAGCAGTAAATTATATTTTTCAACAGTGTGAGTTAAAGGTTACAAACAATTTATCTTAATTAAGACTTAGCAAAAAGGCATATTTTTCTTGTAGGGTGCTGTGACGCTTTAATAAATTTTGTACGTGGTTACAATACTTGTAGCGTAATATCAAATCCGTTGGCATCGGAATTATATTTTTTTGAACGCAGAGGAGCGCTGAGGGAAACGCAAAGGAGCGCAGAGTTTTTTTCGATCATATTTTTTATCATTGCGATATAAGCGGAAAAGATATAAGTCCTACATAACCTCAATTTCTGAAAAAAATTTTAACGCTCCGCTCCGCTACGCTTACAAAGGGTAAAGAATAAAAGAGCAAAGGGCAAGAAAACTAAAGTATAAAGGGCTACTTAAGAGTCCTCCCAACGACGCAAACAACACGAAAACCAATATCGTTATCGTCGTACTCGCGCGAAATACAGATGTCACGATACGCGGAACGGCAGTTTCCTGGATAGCTGCTCCAAGAACCGCCCCGCAGTATGTGAGAATTATTATCATTATCAACCCATGCACTACCATCTTTGGGCGCTCCTTGATAATTCTCATGCCAGATATCTTGGCACCATTCCCGCACATTCCCGTGCATATCGTATAGCCCAAAACTGTTGGGTGGAAATTCTCCTACTGGGGTAGTTTGTTGCCTATATTTTCCTTTTGGTTCCGAAGCATACATTGCGCTGGCACGATAATTCGCTAATTCACTAGTAATTGTTTCGCCAAAGTAAAATGGTGTAGTTGTACCAGCGCGACAAGCGTATTCCCACTCAGCTTCACTAGGTAAACGATAGGTACGTCCTGTCTTTTGACTCAACTTTTGACAAAATTCCACAGCATGATTCCAGTTGACTGTTTCCACAGGGCGTTTATCTCCCTTGAAGCGAGATGGATTTGTACCCATCACTTGTTGATACTGTTCTTGGGTGACTTGAAACTTACCCATAAAAAAAGCAGGAACATTTACTGTATGCTGTGGACTTTCATTGTCTTCCCGTGCTTTTTCCTCTGGTGGCGAACCCATTTTAAATGAACCACCAGGAATCGATACCATTTCTAGAATTACACCATTACCCAAGTCTTCGGTAAAATATTCAGCTTCACCTTGCTCTCGCTTTACTTCTTGACCATTAGAATTTACTGTAACCACCTCAAAGGGAAAAACCTTTAATTTAGTTTCTTGGCTCGATGGAGTTTCAATAGGTGTAACTCCTCTTGATGAAGTAGCGGTTTCAGGAGTTGGAATCACAGGTGATGGATTTATTGGTCTTTGGGCAATCCTTGAAAATGCCTCAATTACGTGCATATCTGAACCCCTAGCAGCTACATTTACCCGAATCCATAGCTGTCTGGCTAATTCCAAATCTCCGGTGACTTCAGCTTGATAAGCATCCGACTTCAATTGAACAATATCAGCTAATGTGGCGTAATCGGGTAATAAAATTAGGTGAAACTTTGTCGCGGGTTCGGTAACAGCATAGGGAGATTGCAAAGGTTTTTGATATTTACGATTGATTTCGCTAACTCGATGGCGCAAACGTTGATACAGTCGCTCTACCGTCGCACAGTTACCTTCTCCCTGTATCTGCAAACTTTCTAATAACGAATGAGTAAATGAACCGTGACTTAATTGCTCAATTTCGTAGGACTGTTGATTGGGGCTACAAGCATAGAATGTAATTACTCCGGGCTGTATTTCTGTACCAATGCCAATTCCATCTCTAGCCCCAGTATCCCGGCAAGCATCTAAAAATATCACTACATTATCCGCACCCCAGCGCCGCAATCTTTCCGTAATCCAACTGACTGACAAAGCACTGTTTTCTACATCTCCTGGGTCGCTATCAGACAGCATCAGATAATCTCGATCTGCATAGCGTCTACCATGTCCGGCAAAGAAAAACCAAAGATTGTCTCCTGCTGATAATAAAGGATTTTCAAAGTTAACCCGGAAAAATCGCCGTAAGCTACCGTAAGTAGGCTTTGTAGAAATGGGTGGACTAGCGGGAATACTCGGAGAATCTTCAGTAAAAAGAAACACCTGGTCAAATTTAGCTGACTGCTCAAACCAAGTTTTCATAGCTTCAGCATCACGCTGAGCATATTTGAGCGGTTGCAAGTTGTCGTAATAATTTATGCCGATCGCGATCGCCCAATTTCTACCCATCTGATATGCCGATTATTTCCGCTTGAATTTGAAGTTTCTAATTCTGCTGGAACCATGTAGATGTTGAGTTGTTCCAAAAACTAGGAAAAAACCCTGATGACAATTTGAAGTTTAACCATAAAACTTATTTTTTTGCTTTAATGCTACCATCTGCATCACAAATATTACGTATTATTTTTGTAAAAATATGAATAGGACTAAAATACGAGCCGTTAAATTTAATGAAAAACTAGTAGTACTGTGTCCCATTGGTTTTGACTGGTTCGTTTTCTCCCAAACGTCGGGAGACGTTATATATAACGTCTCTACACGATTTCCGGGAAAATCCGACTATCCAGTTAAAATACCTCTTCGTAGGTTGGGTTAAGCGAAGCGCAACCCAACGCGGGTGTTGGGCTTCACTACGTTTTGCTTCGCAACGCTTGCGCGAACAGCCCAACCTACAATATTACATTGATTACCCCGCGAATTTAATGCAAAGGACCACTAGGATAAAACAATGCATAATTAATTTTGACGGGTTTGTAGTGAGGATTTTAATCCTCGGTATAAGAGTTAAAACTCTTACTACGAACTTTTAAATCAACCACGCCGAATAAATCTCACAGTAGTGTCTTCTCTTTCAACATCTTTGGCAGTATATCGAACTCGATCAACCCGTCTACCTTGAGTTTGATTGGGTTGAGATTTCTCGTAAAGACTAATTACCCCACCACTATTAGATAACATAACCGGACTTAAAGGCTGTATGCTCATAGCTTGCCCTGGTTGTAGGATTCGCTGTTGTTCGGTCAAAATCGAATTTAGCTGTAATGGCTCATGTGTAGTATCTGATAATGTCCAGCCTTCTAAATTAACTGGTTGCGAAGAAAGATTTATTACAGAAACCCATTCCGACTCTTGTTCATCCCCCGATGGATTCACCATTGCAGCTGCAATAAAAACGGGAACCTGATCATCGGCAATTGAATGTCTGGGTTCACCTGCGGCAATCATTTCAGTAGGTTGATCAACTTCAATCCGTTCGGGGAATTGCCTAATATTAAGTTCCTCTTGCTTTTGGGGATTTTCATTGAATAGCAAGGGATTTTTCTCGTAAATCTCATCGTCGAATTCTAAACCCGTTAATTTTTCAATTTCAGTAATTGTTACCTGATAAGTTTGAAAATTAAACAATTTATTACCTTCTTTGTCCCTTAAAGCTTCCTCATCTTGAAACATTAGAAAAGCACGGACATCAAGTTCATTACTGTCTTTATTTATGAAGCAAACAACTTTAAAGAAAGCTGAAGGAATCAGCGCAGATTCTCTTCCTGGTGGGGTAATGGTGCGAGGAAAATCGCCATAAACTGGTCCAGTGAAAACAGTAATTTTACCATTACTATCTAAATCCAGTTCAAACACCCAATTTTCTAAAGCTAACCATTCATCTTGATTAAAGTTTTCATGCTGTAGGGATGCATTGGAATAATAAAAGGTATCATCTGAAGCTCGTTTGGCTTCCCGTTCGGTTTTTCCCCAAGCGATACTAGCTCGTCTCGCTAAATGTCCTCTATCCCAAGGATTATTTCGATAATAATCGTTATCAAGTTGAAAATCGGCACCGATACGAGTATCGATATCCCAGCCCCGTTTCCTTGCAACATCTTTGATCAAATTCTGGTCGATATTGAAGCAAGCGACAATCGCTGAACGTCGAACGCGATGCATGATAATGGAGTAGTTGATATAACTAGCAAAAATATCATCTTTTAATAGGGGGCTGCGGAGGACATCACCGGCTATTGATGGAGCAAAAGCGGGTACGGGAAGGTTAATATCATTACCTAGAAAGTCGGGATTGTAGCCTGTCATAATTACTGTTGAGTAAAGTTGAGTAATATTTCACTCCATAGTATGAGGTATGGTCATATTCTTTTCAACTCAACCAAATGATTTTCTCGTTTTTAGTCACTACAAGTGCGGCTTATAACTTCGGAAATTACGCAGGTTAAACTCAGAAAAACCCCTTGCTTGGTAATGCTTTATTTCCTAAATAATCTAAATAATCTAAATAATCTAAATAATCTAAATATTTAATTTAATCAAAAAAACTACAAATTTACTTAAAACAGTTTTTTTAGACAAATAAAAATTTCAATACAGCGGTTTTCACTTGGGTGTAATACAAATTTTACCTCCCCCCGCCGTACCGCACCCCTCCCCTTAATAAGGAGAGGGGAAGGGGGTGAGGTTGTATTGGACTCAACTGAAATTTGCTATAAATTTAACTAGAACTACATTTTGATTTTTAGTATCAATAATCGCGACACAAATCATAAATTTCAGGAATTTCTCTGAAAAATCAAAATATAAAGTTGAGTAAATACTGTTATATTTCCGGAAATTTCATCGTAAATAGCATTTCATAGACCTAATCGAAAATTTTTTATGCTGATTAACCAATAAATGATACTGAGAATTAATTGATAAATTAAGGGCTATCCACTACTGACAAATACCCAGGGAGGGGCAGTAAACTAGTAAGATTAATGCTCGTTTTTTGTATAAAATAAGTCTATGTCTTTTCAAATAGAACGCGGTTTATTTAAATATGATTTGGTAGATCATCACGCAGTTTTGTGCGTTCGATTGGATGCGGATGTGGCTGAAATCCGTAAACGCTATCTGCAAATTGCCCGTAGCTTACATCCCGATAGCTGTAGTGCGGCTAACGATAAGGAAAAGCAGTTAGCCAGTCAATTGCTTTCAAAACTGGTAAATCCAGCTTACGAACATTTGTATCACGACAAAAGTCGTGCAGAATATAATGCTGTTTTAACGCAAATGGCGAAGCATCTGGTAAAAGAATTTAACTCTGCTGAATTAACTACTGATAACGCCAAACAGCTAGCCAATACGCCTAATCTTGAAAGCGCTTATCGCAGTGTGATATCCCAAATAGCTAAAGTTCAATATAATTCTTTAACACAGGTTTTAGATGCGATCGCGCAAATTAGTGAATTGAATTTGGTTTATTTAATGCGGAGTGCAGATAAACCATCAAGCAGTGTATCCTCAAAAACTGCGGCTTCTCAAGCTAAGTCAAATACTGGTAATGGAAATAATGGAACACCACCACAGCCACCACAACCCAAGGAAGATCCAGTTTTTACTGGGTATATGCGTCGCGCTCAAGAATTGATTGTCAAGAATCAATTGTCAAAAGCTCGGGTAGAGTTGCAAGATGCTTTGAAGTTGCAGCCAAATAATAATCAGTGTCACAGCTTGATTGGAACCATCTATTTGAAGCAAAATCAAACTAAGATGGCAAAAATCCATTTTGACCGTGCCTTACAATTAGATCCTAAAGACCAAACTGCGTTGGAAGGAAAAATTAAGATTGATCGGGTTTTAGGAAAGACACCTGCAACCAGCGCTACAAAAAAAAGTACGGTAAGTGCTGCTGCGGGTAAATCTCCAAAACCTGATAGTGGCGGTTTATTTGGTGGTTTATTTGGTGGAAAGAAAAAATGATGGTGTATCAACCTCCTGCTGGAGCTAGGGATTTATTACCGATAGATGTAGTTCAAAAGCGCTGGATTGAAGACAGATTAGAACAAGTGTTTCACGGTTGGGGTTATCACAGAATTATTACCTCAACTTTAGAACGTATGGACACATTAATGGCGGGAGGTGCAATCGAACGTTCAACGGTAATTCAATTACAGAATATTCAAGAAGATGAATTGGGATTGCGCCCGGAATTAACGGCTTCTATCGCTCGTACTGCTGTGACGCGGATGACTGATGTTCATTATCCCCAGCGCTTGTATTATAATGCCAATGTTTTTGGACGCACCCCGGAATTTAAACACAACCGTCAGCAGGAGTTTTATCAAGCAGGAGTTGAATTATTAGGTGGTGGTGGTTTAGTTGCAGATGCAGAAGTTTTGCTGTTAGTAGCCGCTTGTTTACAAGCACTCCAGCTACAAAATTGGCATTTAATTGTCGGAGAAGCAGGAATTACCCAGTCTTTACTCAAAGCTTTTCCTACTAATTTAAAGAATCAAATCCGCAGCGCGATCGCAAATCTTGATCGAGTCGCCATAGATACCTTACCTCTAAGTGATGAACTTCGCGATCGCGCCAAAATTATCTTGGATTTACGGGGTAAAAGTACCGATGTTTTAGAAAAAATTAAGACTTTAAATCTCGACTCCGAGCAACAACAAGCAGTAGACAACCTTTCTGCTTTAGTGGAGTTGATCGAATCTCAGGGAAACTGTTCTGTAATTCTCGATCTGAGTTTAATTAAAACCTTTGATTACTACACAGGTATTATATTTGAAGTAGTTAGCAATGTAGATAACCAAACGCGGGTTATAGGTAGTGGCGGACGTTACGATCAACTTTTAGGGTTATATCATCCCCAAGGTAAAAACATTCCCGGTACAGGCTTCGCTTTATTTATTGAAGATTTATATCACGTGTTATTAAATTCTGGGCAATTACCGCAAACAACACCAGCCAGCAATTGGTTAGTAGTAGCAGAAAATAACAGCGCGATCGCCACCGCTTTCACCTATGCTGAGAAACTCCGTTCCTCCACCCATTTAGTCAGAGTTGAAATGGAATTAGGAAAATATGACGTTTCTTCTATTCAAGAATACGCACGTAATAAAGGAATCGCTCAAATTGCTTGGATCAAATCCGACGGTTCAAAAATCATTGAATCACTAAATGGGAATGGGTAATTGGTAATGGGTAATTGAAATCCGTGAAATCCTTTGAAATCCTTGATTAGAATGGGTAATAGTGATCGAAGAGTGATTACTTGATGACGCAACCGCGTCACACTGCCCTATCACTGTTTACTGTTAACTGTTCACTGAAAAGAGAGGGGAAAATGGCACACACAATTATTACCGATGTTTGTGAAGGAGTTGCGGATTGCGTAGATGCTTGTCCAGTTGCTTGTATTCATCCGGGGCCGGGAAAAAATCTTAAAGGAAGTGATTGGTTTTGGATTGACTTTGCTACCTGTATTGACTGTGGTATTTGCATCCAAGTTTGTCCCGTAGAAGGGGCGATCGTTCCAGAAGAACAGCCGGAATTACAAAAAACACCGCAATCATTAGTGTAACTTGAGGAAAAGAAGTCGGTTTTTTATCAAGGTTGTCTGAGATTACGGATATTTATCCTAAAAACCCGACGAATGTCATAAAAAATAATTATCCCCTCCACAGAAGCCTTGCGGAGGGGATTTAGATTTACTTATATATTGATTCGGTAACAACAAGTAATTTTGCTCGTTTAGTCATCCTTGGGGTATATCTTGCGGTGGAATTTTATCTGGTGATGTTTCTGCCGGGGGAGCAAGTTGAGCATCGGGAGCAATTTCTTCTACCGGGGGTATAGTTTTTGCTTCTGCATCACTAGCTTGAGTAGCCGCTTCTACAAGTTCTTGAGGTGGAGGTTCTGGTGGGGTAGCCTCTAGGATAGTTTCACTTGTAGTTATATTCTCAGTATTATCAACAACAACTACAGATGCATTACTTACTGGAGTTTCTGTTTCAGTATCTTGATCGATCGCGTCAACTAAAGATTTGCCTATTGTTGCAGCATTCGTTTCCTCAGTTGTGGAAGTTGTAGATTGAGTTTGAGAAACTTGTTGTTTTTTCCCAGGTAAAATATTGCTTACAGTCCGAAGCAATCCGGACAAACGTTCTTGCAGTGAAAGATGACTTTTCACAGCTTCAACACTGGGTACCGGGGTTTGCTGCATTGCCGGAGTAACTTGACGACGTAACGAAAAAGTTTGCAGCCCAAACCAAATTAATAAAGCAACCGCAGCCAATTGACCTAAGAAAAACCAACCACCGATACGCGGCGTAAACACCCATAAAACAAGGGCGTAAAATAATCCTACACCACTCCAGATGAAATCATTTTTGCGGTGAACTTCAGGAAAAAAGAAAGCCGTCAGGTAGATTGCTAAACTGCCAAAGCCGACTATTAGCGCCAGGATATGTGTCATGAGAATTTTGGATTTTAGATTTTAGATTTTGGATTGAAAGTTAGGAGTTGGGAGTCAGGAGTTGAGAATTAGGAATGAAGCGCGCAGCGTGTCTGGCTCTGACATGGAGTTAGGAATCAAGAGTTAGGAGTTATCTTCCCATGCCAAATTCCTCATGCCCAATTACCCATTACCCATTACCCATTACTAATCTCTCATTTTTTATGTTAAACACTTCAACTTAGCGAATTTTACAGATAAAATGTTGATTGATATACAAATTAAAAATAATTATGTGTATCGATAATGCATTTTTAGTCTTTAAATAAACTCTTAATGTCTTCTTTAGGAGTAAACCGAAATTCTCGGACTACCCTAAGAGATAAAAGAAAGGATTTGCAAGAGTTAGCCAGAAAAAATTTATGACACTACAAAGCTTTGGTGTGATTGGATTAGCTGTTATGGGAGAAAATATCGCTCTGAACGTAGAGCGTAACGGCTTCCCAATCGCAGTTTATAACCGCTCGCGTGAAAAAACTGATGCGTTCATGAAAGAACGCGCCCAAGGTAGAAATGTAAAAGCTGGGTATACCTTAGAAGAGTTTGTCGGTTTATTAGAACGTCCCCGCAAAATCTTGGTAATGGTGAAAGCTGGGAAGCCAGTTGATGCGGTAATTGACCAACTCAAGCCGTTATTAGATGAAGGTGACATCATTATCGATGGTGGTAACTCCCTGTACGAAGATACCGAACGACGCACCCGCGAACTAGAACCCCAAGGTTTTCGCTTCATTGGTATGGGTGTTAGTGGTGGTGAAGAAGGAGCGCTCAATGGACCTTCTTTGATGCCTGGAGGTACCGAAAGCTCTTATCAGTATCTATCCCCCATTTTTACCAAAATCGCAGCACAGGTTGATGACGGTCCTTGTGTTGCCTATTGCGGTCCTGGCGGTGCCGGACATTATGTCAAAATGGTTCACAACGGTATTGAGTACGGCGATATGCAGTTAATTGCAGAAGCCTACGATTTATTGAAAAATGCCGCTGGTTTAGATCACAATCAATTACATGAAGTTTTCGCTGAGTGGAATACCACTGAGGAATTAAATTCATTTTTGATTGAAATTACTGCTGATATTTTCCCCTACATTGACGAAGAAACTGGTTTACCCCTGGTAGATTTAATTGTTGATGCTGCTGGACAAAAAGGCACCGGACGTTGGACGGCAGTAGATGCACTGAATTTAGGTGTGCCAATTCCCACAATTGTAGCGGCAGTAAATGCCCGGATTATGTCATCCTACAAGCAAGAACGGGTGGCAGCATCCAAGGAAATTGCAGGTCCTAGCGGTAAGTATGAAGGCGACACCAAGAAGTTTATCAATATGGTGCGCGATGCTCTGTATTGTTCAAAAATCTGCTCCTACGCTCAAGGTATGGCACTGTTGTACAAAGCTTCCCAAGAATTTAACTACAATTTGAATCTTGGTGAAATGGCACGGATTTGGAAAGGTGGCTGTATCATTCGGGCTGGATTCTTGAACAAAATCAAGAAAGCGTTTGACCAAAATCCTTCACTGCCTAACTTATTGTTAGCTCCTGAATTCAAGCAGACTATTCTTGATCGACAAGCTGCTTGGCGCGAAGTTATCATTACCGCAGCTAAATTAGGAATTGCCGTTCCTGCATTCAGCGCTTCTCTAGATTACTTTGATAGCTACCGACGCGAAAAATTACCTCAAAACCTGACTCAAGCACAACGAGACTACTTCGGCGCACATACATATGAGCGTACTGACAAGGAAGGAACTTTCCACACTGCTTGGGTTCCCATTGACGAAGCTACTGTTAGCAATGAATCAGTAGTGAAAATGGACTAATTGTCAATAGTATTTACGAACTAATAAGTAATTATTTTATGGCTCTGAAATTCAGAGCCTTTTTTTTGGATTAGAAATTGGGTATTCGTTAATACGGTTCAGTTATAGCGGTAGCCACAATATTTCCTGTTTTTTATAGATCAATTTTTCTGGAGGGGGTTTGGGGGACGCAGCCGTCACCCAATCGGGGGTTTGGGGGAGAATCCCCCCATCCCGTGGTTGGTTTTTAACGAATCGATAAGAAACAACCTTAACTGAACCATATTCGGGTATGGGGCAAAATTAATAACTACCGTGGTACTAACTACTAACTACGTTGTAAATTTAAGATTAATAGTTATCCACGTATAATTTACTTTTATGACTGCTGCATTAAAAAATCAACAGGGTGTTATTGGAGTTGCTGTAATCGGCACGGGATTCGGTCAAAAGGTTCATATACCCGGATTGCAAGCACATTCACGCACTCAAGTGGTTGCAGTTTACAATCGAGATTTGGATAAAGCTTCACATATTGCTCAATCTCATAATATTCCCCACGCTGGCGATCGCCTTACAGATATTCTGCAATTACCCGAAGTGCAAGCAGTCACCATCTCAACACCACCATTTCTTCATTACGAAATGGCAAAACAAGTAATAGATGCCGGAAAACATTTATTATTAGAAAAACCAGTTACTTTAAATGCTACGGAAGCTAAAGAACTTTATTATTTAGCTCAAGAAAAAGGTGTAGTTGCCACTGTAGATTTTGAATTTCGCTTTGTACCCGGATGGTTATTGTTTTGCGAATTGCTGGCTCAAGGATATGTCGGTAACAAGCGTTTGATTACAATTAACTGGTTCGGTTGTTCTCGTGCTAATCCAGAACGTCCTTGGAATTGGTATTCTCAGAAAGATCAAGGTGGTGGTGCTTTAGGTTCTTTGGGTTCCCACAGCTTTGATTATATTCACTGGTTATTCGGGGAAGTACGTCGAATTAACGCTCATTTTACAACCGCAATTCCTCAAAGACCAGATGCGACAACCGGCGAATTAAAATCGGTAAATACAGATGATACCTGTATGCTGATGTTGGAGTTAGCTGATGGAACTCCTTGTCAAGTTTCTATTAGTGCGGTAATTTATGCACCACGTACTCATGTAATCGAAGTTTATGGGGATGAAGGAACTTTAATATTAGCTAGTGAAAATCAAAAAGATTATGTACATGGATTTCGGGTTTGGGGTGCTAAAGCAGGTAAACCAATTGCAGAAATTGAAATTCCTAATAGATTGACATTTCCTAAAAATTATGCAGATGGACGTATTTCTGGATTTTTGCGAGTAGTAGATCAATGGGTTGAAGCAATCATCAGCGGAGAATCGATCACACCATCTTTGCGTGAAGGAGTTTATTCTCAATTGTTAATGGATAAATCTCATGAATCGAATGAAACATCCAATTGGGTAAATATACCAAGCTTGGATGAGTTTCTTTGAGTGTCCACAACCGCCGGGGAATTCAATTCCCCGACTGATAATGTAAGTCGTCTGAAGACGACTACATAAAGCGGTTGCGAGTATGATAATTAACAACTGAGTTCACTGTTCATTGCTCGCTGTTTGACCGCGACGGTAAAATTCAATCATATTTAGCCCAATTTTTACATCATAATTACCGAAAAAATCATGACCTAAAAGCCCGATTTCAGCTTTGGGAGCTATTGCTACTTGAATATTATTAACCGATTGTCCACCGACAGCAATTGATTGTACTTGACCTGTATTTAATTTTATGATTGAACCATCAGCAATCCTGGCTTGAAGGGTACCCGAAGGCTTGATTTGTAAAGCATTAGCCATTGATTGAGTAATTAAAGTACCACTAGCACCCGTATCAACAATCATTTCAAAGGTTTTTTTGCCGTTGAATGTCACATCTATGACAGGAGTTTTACCACTACGACGTTTAATGGGAACTCGAAAAACTCCTGTATCTATAGGTTTGGCGGGTGTAATACCGCACAGAGTTCCTAAATCGAGAGTTCTACCATCTGCGGTAGTCATAAAACAAGCTCCAGGGTCTTCAGCCTTTGCGGTATTATTGAAAACTAAAATTATAATAGTGGGAATGATTGTAATTTTGTGAATCCACTGACTGAAAAAAGTTTTCATATATTATTTTCCTAATTTTCTCTGATCTACTTATCATTAGGGTACCCACCCAAAAATAAAAATTTAGCCAGTGTGATGTAAAAGTATATTGAAGCCAGAATATTTGGGTATATTACAAGCAGTCTTGAACTAAATTTCCATATTTGATGTTTACGATTTCTTGACTTGCTTAAATTAATCAAGGGTGTTGCTAAATTATTACTTAATCGAAACTTAAATATATATTAATCAGATGAGCAATCCACATAAGATATATACACCAGGTTGGTCTTTAGAAAAAAGAGATCCTAAATTTATTGAATTATTTATGCCGATTTGGGAGTGGTTTTACCGCTACTATTTTCGGGTTGAAACTGATGGTTGGGAAAATATTCCTCCAAATGATAAAGTATTGATAGTTGGTTCTCATAATGGGGGAATGGCAACCCCAGATATGATAATGATGATGTACGATTGGTTCCGTCGTTTTGGAACTGAACGTTTAGCATATGGTTTGATGCATCCCTATACCTGGCAAGTTAGTCCTGCTCTGGGTGATTTAGCTCAAAAAGTAGGCGCGATCGCAGCTCATCCAAAAACCGCAAATGCGGCTTTTAATAAGGGTGCCAGTGTTTTGGTCTATCCTGGAGGACAGTATGATCTGTTTCGTCCTTACAACCAGCGTTACAACATTAATTTTGCCGGTAATAAAGGTTTTATCAAGTTAGCTTTAAGACAAGAAGTTCCGATAATTCCCGCTATTTCAGTCGGCGCACATGAAACTTTAATTGTATTAGGTGATTTTTACGAATTAATGAAACAATTGAATAATTTGGGTTTACCTTGGTTATATCAATTAGACCCTGGAGTATTTCCCATATATTTAGGTTTACCTTGGGGTTTAGCAATTGGACCTTTACCAAATATACCGCTTCCCGTACAAATTCATACTCGTATTTGTCAACCAATTGTGTTTGAAAAATATGGTAAAGATGCAGCAAAAAATCGCGATTATGTAGATGCTTGTTACGATTTAGTTGTTACGCAAATGCAGAAAGAATTGGATATGTTAGCAAGGGAGGTTAATAATTAAAGGGAGTTTATCCCCAGAATTAATGAGACGTTGCAATGCAACGTCTCTACATAATTTATTCGTCAGGATTAAAACAATGTCCGATTGATTTCACGGAATTAATTTATGCATTAATTTGAAAAACTTGAGAAATATGTTCTAATAATTCTTTCTCTTCAGAAGAAAAATCCGCATCTGCGATTGCTAAATCATTACACAATTGCAAAACTTGAGTTTTGACAGCTTCACTTTCAAGACGATTGTTGATATCTATTAAAAAAGCATTCATTTTCTCTTTATCTTGCAAAGCTGTTCTAATTTTTGGTGTAACTTTACCAAAATAAAAATCTACAGATAAAGGTGATTCCCATTTGATATTGCTTACATATTCTTGAATTAATTCATCTTCTGCAAGTTTGAGATTTTTATCGCTATACATCGTCATCATCATTAATTCGATGATTGCTTCTCGTTCATTTTGAGTTAAATCTTGTTTAGCGATTTCACTTAAAGTTAAGCTTAATTGTTCTCGCATAATTTTTCTATTTAATATAAATATACCGTCACTATCATAAGTAAGTTTACAAGATAATTAAAGTGATTCAGAATACATCAGCATTGAAGTTTTACGATGTCTATTAACGAGCGGACAAATCAACACTCGTTTCTAAAGATAAAACATAAACACTATTTTCGTTAATTTTTACCTGTCGTGATTTTGTTGGGGAATTTAAACCTGTAACTAATCCTAAAGTTTTTCCCAGCATCGAACCTTGTTCGGAATGTTGTGGTTTACCTCCACCAGCAAAACCAAATGCACTTTCGCCAATTTTACCCCAGACAGAGCCATTCTCTTCGGCTTTTTCATGACCTGCTTTATGGGTAATGGTAGCACCGGGAATTGTTGGACTTGATGCTTGGATGGGTACAACTCGACCGTTGACGACTAATGACTGAGCAACAATTTTTGCTCCTTTATCCGTAGGTTTAAGGATAATAGATACGGGACTGTTTTCTGGTACTAGGACGTTACCTTGACTATCTGTAATTGCTTTGGTGAGAAAAACTGTCAGGGGAAAGTCTTGTTTTTCGCTGACATCAACTGTCATGGATGATGGGAAGGAAACAATAATTGCGGTATTTTTGGCAAGGGTAATATTATTAGTGGACTGTACCGCATTCGGAATAGTTAGAGCTGCAACTGGTAGGGAGACGGAAGTCAATAAGGTAATGCAGGTAGCAAAGCTAAATAATATTGGTGATTTCATGATAATTTCTCTGGCTTGTTTTAATCTATTAATCTATAGATTTGTTGCTGTGGTTTTATGCACTGCTCGGTTAACTTTTTCCCAGAGTTAAACTGCGTATAGATAGTAGAGGTGAATAGATGTGGGTAAGTTGGTAGTTTTGAAGTTCGGAAAAGGTAGCTTTGTAGAAGGTTTTCCGGTAATTTTTCAAATTGGGGAGGAAAATGCTCCACCTTCAACTGAAATTATCGGGGAACTTCCTGCTAATCAAGATTTACCCCAAAGTTATCAGCGATGGCAAGATATTTACCGTAATATGAATTGGTTGGGGAGACCTATTGGTATTCCCAAGGGACGCAAAAAAAGCTCTACTGATCAAGAATGTTATCAAGCTGCAAGAGAACTCGATAAACAACTTAATAATTGGTTAAAATCAATTTCTTTTATTCCTATTCGTGAGAAATGGTTAGAAAAGTTATTACCATCGGACGATTTACAAGTATTGATTCAAACTCAAGATAATCAACTGCAAAAATTACCTTGGCATTTATGGGATATATTAGAGCGTTATCCCCAGGTAGAAATTGCTTTGAGTCCTCCAAATTATGACCGGATAATTCGGGATTCAAAACCTACAAATAATATGAAAATTCTGGCTATTTTGGGTAATAGTACAGGAATTGATATTGAAGCAGATAAACAATTATTAACCCGATTACCGAATGCAGATATTAATTTTATGGTGGAACCACTGCGGAGTGAACTGACAGAGCAATTGTGGGAAGAAAATTGGCAGATATTGTTTTTTGCTGGTCATAGTTCGAGTCAAGAAAATGGTGAAACTGGACGGATATATATTAATCAACATGATAGTTTAACGATTAGTCAGTTGAAATATGCTTTAAGAAAAGCTGTAGAGAATGGTTTAAAGTTAGCAATTTTTAATTCCTGTGATGGTTTGGGATTAGCGACAGAATTCGCTGATTTACAAATTCCCTATTTGATTGTCATGCGGGAAATTGTCCCCGATAAGGTTGCTCAAGAGTTTTTAAAGTCATTTTTGAAAGCTTTTGTGAATGGCGATCGCCTTTATAAAGCGTTACGAGAAGCGAGGGAACGTTTACAAGGTTTAGAAGATAAGTTTCCCTGTGCAAGTTGGCTACCAACAATATATCAGCATCAAGCGGAGGTACCTTTTACTTGGCAAAGTACAATTCCGATTAAGACTAAGAGAAATAATCTCAAGAAACGGGGATTACTAACGATTGCATCCAGTTTGATGGTAACTAGTTTGGTTGTGGGAATACGATTTTTGGGGTTATTACAAGCAGCCGAATTACAAGCATTTGACCACATGATGAAATTTCGACCAAGTGAAGGAATCGATCAGCGTTTGTTATTAATCACGATAGATGATAACGATGTTGAAGTACAACGACAAAGAGGGGAAGAACTCAAAGGTGTTTCTCTTTCTGATAAATCTTTGGAACGGTTACTGGGAATTTTACAAAGATATAAACCGAGTGTTATTGGTTTAGATATTTATCGGGATTTTAATACTAATCCTCAACTTCAAAGGTTAATTGATAAGTTAAAAAAAACAGATAATTTGATAGGAATTTGTAAAGTTAGTAGTACTAATTTAGACCCTTTTGGTGTACGTCCACCGCAAGAAATTCCTTTAGAAAGATTGGGGTTTAGTGATTTTGTCGATGATGAGGATAACGTTTTACGACGACAATTATTATCGATAAATCCGGAACCAAATGCTTATTGTCAAGCTGCATATTCCTTGAGCTTACAGTTAGCTTTTCGTTATTTATTGCAAATTCATAATATTAAAACTGATTTAACTAATGATGGTGAAAATTGGCAAATTGGTAATGTAGTTTTCCATAAATTAAATTCTCCTGGCGGTGCTTATCAAGGTATTGATGCTAATAGCGAACAAATTTTACTTAATTATCGTGCGGGTAATGATATTGCTCAAAAAATCACATTGAAACAACTTTTTGATGCTGCGGAAAATAATCCGACTGCTTTAGAAAAATTTCTTAAAAATAAGATTGTATTAATTGGTATTACTAGAAGTGGTGCAGAAGATAAATGGCAAACTCCTTATGGAAAACTTTTAAAAGACCAAATGCCAGGAGTTGAAGTGCAAGCTCATATGGTTAGTCAAATATTG
>JBHJOU010000913.1:0-11395 GCA_050329355.1 Rivularia sp. (in: cyanobacteria) | reverse complement strand
TAACTTGATTAAGAAACAGTTGAAGGTTAAGGATAAAGGTAAAAACACAAATGGATGCTTAGCTTTATCCTCTAGCCCTTTTTACAAATTCAAAAAAACTAATTAAGCTTTATTTCTTCCTGTTTTCTTGCTTGAACTTCTTGCCAGACATCTTCCCAACGCTCGCTAATTAAGACTTGGAGTTTAGCTAAGTACTCCTCCGATTGATAATTATCTTCTTCATCCTTCCATTTACTGTCAGTAAATAATAAGGTTGGTAAATCCGATGATACTTTAATCATGATAAATTTGACGACTTCAAGAACTATTGCAATTTTATAGCAACAACTAGACTAAGCTGTATGCTGCTTTACAAAAGATGATAGTAAACTATATTTAGATATACAACAGTTCTCAGGAATTGTAAGTAATTTCAAAACAATTTTTGAAAAGAAATTGGTAAAGTTTGGATGAAAAGTCAAAGAATGTAAATATATTTACGCGGAGAATTTTAATAATTAGTAGTTGTTGATACAAAATTCCATGATTTAGGTTTGTTTATTGTGACTCGCTAAATATTTTGTATTTGTAAAATAAGCACTAACTGAGTAAATAGTTATTACTTAGCATTTTCATGACAGCGGAATTATTGTTTAATTAATCTATAGAGATAAAAAAGACAAAGGATTGCTCTTATTTTCAGCAAAACCTAGAATACCGCGATAGCGAAGCGCTGCTGCAAGCAGATCGCGATGTTGGTAAATTAGTTTTCTTTGAGAATCAAATAGAAAAGTTGCTCCCCGTTGTGTCAAATAAGCCGAGTTGGGAACGTATGTATTCCAGTTGCTCAAAACTTCAGTCATATTTCGTAGACGTAGGGTTGCGAGTTCAAAAGGACGCTGAAAACCAGTTCCTCCAGCAGCTTTAAAAGACGAGCCTTTGATTGGTGGTAGAGGTGTACCGCTGATAACCTCTTCATCAGCGATTAACTGAGGAGCATTTTTGTCACCTTTATAACCCCTAAAAACTTCCCTTAAAGTTCCTGGGCTACCAATCCCAGCACACATTAACATTAAATTCAGCCAAGCTTTTTGTGAGGTTGAGAGCAATGGGAAGTTTATATTTAAACCGCGATAAAGTTTTAAATCAGCGTGAATTTCAGCGGAAGAATCTACAAACAGCCATTCTTGAGGGAATCGGGTATAGTTACAAAATTTTATCCCAGAATTGCGATCGCCAATCCCAATAGCGCGAATAGTGATACCTTTAGCTTCGAGCTTTGATTTTTCTTTTTGCAGCCACCAAGCATATTCTAGATTATCAAAATCCCCCAACTGTGACCAAATAAGTACGAGTAAATGTGAAGCATTGGAGCAACCATCTAAAACAGGTTTAATTTCTCCATCGCTAATTCGTAAGCGTTGAGTTTGACTCAAAATCGAGTAAACATTTTCAGAATTTGAACTTTCAGTATTCATTATGTGTGAGTAACAGTTTTCAGATATTATTCTATGACTATAAATAACCTTTAGTTCAACTAGCTTTTAACCTATTATCATTACGAATAGATTCAGAAATAGCTTCTACTAATAATAAACGTTCATTAATAGATAATTGAATAACTAAATTTAATAAAATATCTAAGGAATTTGTTTCCTGTTTCTGATAAAAATTATTAGATGATGCTGAGAAAGAATACGTTTTGTTTCTGTTTAAATTGTTTTCTAACTCTGTACATAGAGATTCTAAGAATAAAGTATCATTACTTAATTCAGAGACGTCATCATCAAATTCCTCATTATCTTCAATTTCTTCTAACCTTTGATTATATGTATTAATTAGTTGTTTTAATGCTTCAACAATAAATTTTGTATCTTTAAATGATAGATTCATAAGAATTAACTTACCTTCGTAAAAGATTCACCAATTAATTTTAAAGCGTCTTTGTATTTAGATATCGGCATATTTTGAGATGGTTTCCATAACCAATGATAGCCGTGGTCATTAATTAATTCTAGTTCTGCGGGAATATCTGTAAATGCATTTAACTTCCACCAGTTTTTTCCTTTTCCTAGTTTAGCAAAAGTGGAAATTCCTCCAGATGATTGTTCTCTTAAGGTTTCCATTACCCAAATTTCATTGTTATCTTCATATACAGCTACGTCTTTATCAGGTCGTACATTATCCATTTTAGGAGAATTTGCACTACCCCTCCGATATAAATCTACAGGTGTTTTTGCCATTTACTTCAAAAATACTTGCATACCAAGCTATTCAGATTTTACAGTAAAAATTTTCTACAATATTTCTTGCTTATCTATCGCTAATTCGTAAGCGTTGAGTTTGACTCAAAATCGAATAAACATTTTCAGAATTTGAACTTTCAGTATTCATTATGTGTTTGCAACGGGTGTGTGACACGTTGAAAAATTTTGAACGGGTAGGATAAGCTTCTTCTGTGTCACGCACCAACTGAGTTAACTATTTTGTAGGTTGGGTTAGACACGAAAAGCCAAGCTAATTATTAGAAATAGTCTATATTAATCGTGTCGTAACCCAACATGACGATTGTGGAAAAACGTAGTTTTAAAGTGGCAATATAAGATATTAGTAAAAAAATCTACGAATCAATTTATTTGAATCGGCTGTTTTCTGCCGATAGCAACAGAAATTACCACAATTAGTGCAGTACAAATCATTAAATAAGTAATCTTTTCTTTAAGAAATAAAGCAGACAATAAAATACTTAAAAATGGTTGTAGTAACTGTACCTGACTTACCCTTGCAATTCCACCCGTTGCTAAACCTCGATACCAAGCAAAAAAAGCAAAGAACATACTAATAATACTTACATAGCCAAATCCCAACCATGCATAAGGGGAAGCACTGATACCTTTTTGTAAAACTACTACAGTTACAGGAATAATTAATATCGGTGCAGATAACACCAAAGCCCAACAAATAACCTGCCATCCGCCAAAAGTTTTGGCTAATTCTCCTCCTTCAGCATAGCCAAATGCAGCTGCGATTACAGCCACAATCAAAAAAATATCAGCAAACTGAATTGTTCCATTACCTTCAATCAATGCAAAGGTAACAATTGTCATACTTCCCAAAAAACTTGCAATCCAAAAGCCTAAAGATGGTTTCTCGCCCATACGGAATGTTGCGACTATTGCAGTAGCTAAAGGCAAAATTCCCGTCACAATTGCTCCATGTGAAGCCGGTAATTGTTGCATAGCCCAAGCAGATAATAAAGGGAATCCAATAATTACTCCTCCCACAATAATTCCTAAGCTTTTCCAGTATTTTTGATGTGGTATTGGTTGCCGAGTAAATCGTAAAAGTACTATAGCAAAAGCCGCAGCAATAACCGCCCGCCCTAAACCAACAACAATAGGGTCAAAATTTGTTACAGCAATTCGTGTTGCTGGTAATGTTCCACTAAAGCCAAGAACACCAAGAAAACCATATATTAATCCAATGGTTTCATGATTAATTTTGGTAATATTTTTACCCATTTTACTATTAATAAATACAATTTTAAATCAATTTCACTCATAATTAATTATCTGAAAAGGTACAGATTAACTAAATTTGACTAGTACAGTTATGACTAAATGCAACTGTTCTAGTAAAAAATCCTTTAACTGTACCGTGTATCATGATCAAAAATCGCATATATTGCAAATAGCTATTTATCAATGCTTAGCCGTGAAGATTCCTTTAGATAGAAAGTCACGCAAACCGATATATTTACAAATTAAAGATAGAATCAGTCGTTTAATTAAATCTGGAGCATTACAACCAGAAGAACGTTTACCTTCAATTCGTTGTTTAGCAGAAAATTTACAAGTTAATAAATTAACAATTCTCGAAGCTTACAGTATTTTAGAAGCGGATGGAATTGTTTTTGCTCGTCAGGGTTCCGGGTATTTTGTTAATCAATTAAATATTATTTCTACTAATATGAAATCAACTTTTGCACCAGCACAAAATGTAATTATTTCCGAAGATGCAGGAAGTTCTTTCTTTGATATTCATATGAGTGCGGTACAGGCACAAGCTAAAGAAGGAACGATTAATTTTAGCTATGGTGTACCTCGTCCCCCTCAAGATATAGCATTAATTGCTAGACGGACAATTACTAATACTGTTGATAGTTTATTCGCTTACGACGTACCTCATGGACAAGCAATTTTACGCAAACAAGTAGCTCAAATATTGGTACAACAGGGCTTAGAAGTAACACCAGAAAATTTAATTATTACTAACGGTTGCCAACAAGCTTTATCATTGACAATGCAATATTATTTGCAAAAAAGTGATTGTGTGATTGTCGAAACTCCAACTTATCACGGCGCGATCGCAATTTTAGAAAATATTGGAGCTAGAATAATTGGTATTCCCATGAATGCTGAGGGAATGAATCTTGAATTATTAGAAAAATACCTCAAAAGTCATCGCCCTAAACTCATTTATACCATCAGTACTCAACACAATCCTACAGGAATTGCTACATCACAAAACCATCGTCAACAACTTCTACAATTAGCAGAAAACTACGAATGTCCAATATTAGAAGATAATGCCTATGAAGGATTAAATTTTGAACCAGTACCACCACCCATCAAAACTTTAGATAAACAAGATTTAGTAACTTACGCTGGGACATTTTCTAAAACATTAATTCCCGGTTTAAGAGTTGGTTATATGGTAGTAACCGGCAAACATTTTCAACCCTTAGTTGAACGTAAATTAATGCATGATGTTCATACATCTACAATTTCTCAAGCAATAGTCAGCGAATATCTGGCTTCCGGACATTATCGCCGTCATCGCAGAAGATTGCAAACCGAAAACCTCCTTAGTCGTAATATGATGTTGCAAGCAATGGAGAGTTATTTCCCCCAAGAAGCTAAATGGACAGTTCCCAACGGTGGATTATTTCTGTGGGTTCAATTACCACTTAATTTTGATATTTCACAAATCCGTAAACAAGCAATAGAACAAAATGTTTTGTTCGCTTCAGGTTCGGCATTTTTCCCAAATAAACAAGGTTATCCAGCAATGAGACTGAGTTTTTCTAACTCCTCAGAATCAGAAATTGAGTTAGGGATCTCCATTTTAGGTAAACTACTTAAAAAGCATCTTCTCAGCGTACCTTTGCGTTAACCTCCGCGCTCCTTTGCGTTAAATATATTCTCCTTCCTTAAAACATGAAACAAACCATCATTCAAGTTGACGCATTCACTAACAAACCCTTCACTGGAAATCCCGCTGCTGTCTGCGTTTTACCTTCTCCCAAAGATGACGAATGGATGCAAAATGTAGCGCAAGAAATGAACTTATCCGAAACCGCATTTTTAGTAAAACAACAAGATGGTTACAGTCTACGCTGGTTTACTCCTACAATAGAAGTACCATTGTGTGGTCATGCTACTCTTGCAAGTTCTCATGTTTTATGGTCAGAAAATCATCTTTCTGCCAATGAATCAGCCCGTTTTCATACTAAAAGTGGTTTATTAATTGCTAAAAAGCAAGAAGATTGGATCGAGTTAGATTTTCCCGCTAATTTATCAGAAACAACTTCCACAACTGCGGAACTTAGTCAAGCTTTAGGAGTACCGATTAAAACGGTAATGAAGAATTCTTTGGGTTATTTAGTAGAAGTAGAATCAGCAGAATTAGTGAGAAAGATAGAGCCAAATTTTACACTTTTAGCAAAGCATTTTCCAGAAGTAATTGTTACTAGTATCGCTGATAATACTTCACAATATGACTTTGTTTCTCGTTTCTTTGCTCCGGGCGTTGGTATTAATGAAGACCCCGTTACGGGTTCCGCTCATTGCTGTCTTGCACCTTATTGGAGAAACAAATTAAATAAAGATGAATTTTTAGCGTATCAAGCATCAAGTCGTGGTGGTGTAGTAAAAGTCAAATATCCAGGTTTAGATAGAGTTTTGCTGAGTGGACAAGCTGTTACTGTTTTAAAAGGGGAAATTATTTGTTAATAGGTAATAGGTAATTGGTAATTGGTAATCGATAATCACAGAAGTCGGGTTTTTAGCAAAAATATTTGTCACATCAGAAAACACTCATAAAAACCCGACTTCTCACCCCATAATATAGATTAACTATTAAATACTCTTTAAAATACCATAGATTCCCTGATACACTTCTGATAATTCCTCATCAGTAATACAATAAGGCGGCATTATATAAAGTACATTTCCTAAAGGACGTAGAAGTAAACCTTTTTCTAAAGCTTTTTCTCTAACTTCCAAACCAACTTGATTTAAATACCCAGATTTTTCCGTACTAACAATATCCATCGCCGCAATTGTACCTGTTACTCGCAACTTTTCAACTTTTGGATTTCCATACAAAACTTCCAAATGTTGTAAATGTTTCGCTTCCATACTATTAAAAACGGGTTGATTTTCTACCATCAATTCCAAAGAAGCTAAAGCAGCAGCACAACCTAAAGGATTCGCCGTGTAACTATGACCATGATACAGTGTTTTTATCGGGTCATCGCTGTAAAAAGTATCGTAAATTTGCTCCGAACATACAGTAACTGAAAGTGGTAAAAAACCTCCCGTAATCCCCTTTGATAAACAAATAATATCCGGTGTAACTTGACTTTTAAGACAAGCAAACCATTCCCCAGTTCTACCAAACCCAGTCATCACTTCATCGAAAATCAATAAAATATCAAATTGCTTAACTACTTGTTGTAATTTCTGCAAAAACTCCACTCTACACATCCTCATTCCACCAGCACCCTGCACCAAAGGTTCAATAATAATCCCCGCATACTCTTGACAATTTCGCTCTAATGTTTCTTTCAATAAACTTAAAACTACTTCTTCCTTCTCTTCAATATTAGAATCACCGATATAAGTTTCAGGAAAAGGTGAGAAATCCACCTTAAACAACATATCAGAAAAAACTTGAGTAAATAGCGATCGCGAACCCACAGACATTGCTCCAAATGTATCGCCGTGATACGCTCCTTGAAAAGCAATGAACTTCTGACGCTGTTGATTTTGATTTACCCAATATTGATAAGCCATTTTCAGGGCAACTTCTACCGCAGTTGATCCGTTATCGGAATAGAAAACCCTACTTAATCCATCTGGAAGTTTTTTAACTAATTCTTCTGCGAGTGTTTCCGCTGGTTGATGAGTAAAACCCGCAAAAATCACCTGTTCCAATTCTTGCGCTTGACGATAAATCGCTTCCGCAATCTTAGGATGGGAATGTCCATGAATATTTACCCACCAACTAGAAATGCAATCCATAATTTTGCGTTTATCTTCCAACTCCAACCAAATTCCACGAGCCGATTTTACTTTAAGAGGTGGAGGAGAAGTTTTTGCTTGGGTAAAGGGATACCAGATGTTTGGGTGCATTAGTTGTTTTAGGAGGTATTGGGTGATTTTTAGCCGTTTAAAAGAACTTACTATCTTGAAAATCACAAAGCAGCTATTGAAGATTTTACAAAAGTTATCAATATTGCTCCAGATCAGGCAAAAGTCAAAGCTGATGCTTACATGAATCGTGCCGTTGTTTTTTGGGAGTTAAAAGGCAAGGAAAAAAAACAACGGATTGTAACTCAGTTCACTTCCAACTACCACTATAATGAAGGCTATGAGCCGATTACACTGATAAAACATGGAAAACCTGAATCGGATTACGGTTAATCCTCATGTTTGCTTGGGTCAACCAACAATTAGAGGTATGAGAATTACCGTTAGCGTTATTCTTAAGATGTTAGCAGGTGGTAATTCTACAGAAGATGTATTAAAAGCTTATCCAGAATTAGAAGCCGAAGATGTAAACCAAGCTCTTAAATACGCAGCTTGGGTAGTTTCCGAGCAGATTCAGATAATTCCCACTGCTTGAATTAATGGTGACTAATATCAAACTGCTAGCGGATATGAATATCTCCCCGACAACTGTAAGTAATTTACAAGTAGAAGGATGGGATATAATTCGAGTCGTAGAATTTTTACCTGCCACAGCATCGGATTTAGAAATATTAGAATTTGCTCGCGAAAAAGAAAGAGTAATTATAAGCCAAGATTTGGATTTTTCCATGTTGTTAGCTGTAGGTGGTTATAACCAGCCAAGCTTGATAACTTTAAGATTGTCTTTTACAGATCCAGAAGCTGTAACCCAAAAAATTCTTAATTTTTTACCTCAAGCAGAAGAAATTCTAATTCAAGGTTCTGCTGTCACTATAGAAGACAATAATATTCGTATCCGCAAACTACCAATCAAATAATTAACCAAAAAACAAACCATTACTAACCATTAATTAACTTTCTCTTAAATTTGTGCTATAATAGTATTCTTGTCGTTTGTAATATAGAACAATAATTAAAATCCCCCTCTCCGTAAATGAAGAAGGGGTTTGTTGTGCTGCACACTGGTGAAAAAAAAGAGATAGGGAAAACTTAGGCAGGATAAATCCGTAGCCTCCGATTTGGTTCTTCCCCAAAACTGTTGGACTTGAGTCGATAATGTTCGACTAATTCATGCTGCATTTTACGCACTTGCGACGAACGCGGCAATAATTCTACAGGTTGACCTTTGGGTATGACAATTTGCTCTACTGCAAGCCTAGCTTCTTCTAAAGCGTCAATTTCATCATCGCTGCCTTGATGAAGAAATAGTTCCAATTCCCGCTCGTCGCCAACTTCGGGGTCGTCCATATTTAACAACCGCCGCAAGCCACGGGTAATTTGAGGAATAGTACTGGATTTAATCATGTGAATCGGTACTTGACGAGCCTTCGCCATTTGCCGTAACTTCGCATGGTTTTTGACGTGCGATCGCAAAGCTAAAATTGCATCAGCACTATCAATATCTTTTGTCAAGACTACAGGTAAATGAAGTACCCCAACTACTTGGTCTAATTGAGAGCGACTAACGCCGTAAGGGTAAATATGTAAAGGTAAATCTTCACCATTTGGTCCGGAGTCTTTATTTCCGTTGCTTTCAAACCCATTTGAGTTATTGAAAGATTGATCCAATAAACGGTCAAATTCGCTACGTCCGGAACCATTAGCAACTTGATATTCAGCATTTAATTGCACTAAAGGACGCATTTGACCGGATTCTCTCCAGCTATTGGATCTAGCAGAATTACGCCCGCGAAAAGTTTCTTCTCCTGTTAAAGTTTGTGAGGCACCACCGTTAATCGCAGTTAAGTGACGAGCAATTCCCACTTTACCGTTCTCATCCATAGTTCTCACTTGCGGGCTGGGCTGTCGTCCTCTGAGAAGACTATCTATAGTGTCAGCAACGCTTTCATGAATTACCCAACGCTGCCTTTCTTGCATTTCCACAGCAATTTCAAAGGTAGGAGGCGCTTTGCGTTCCAAAACCGTTTTTTGAGAGCCTCGCCGCCTGGCTTCGTCATCTCCCAACGTCACAGCCTGTATACCCCCGACTAAATCCGAAAGGGTAGGGTTTTTGATCAAGTTTTCTATTTGATTACCGTGTGCCGTACCAATTAACTGCACACCGCGTTCGGCAATAGTGCGAGATGCTAATGCTTCTAATTCCGTACCAATTTCATCAATAATTATCACCTCCGGCATATGGTTTTCCACTGCCTCAATCATTACTTGATGCTGTTGATCGGGATGAGACACTTGCATTCGTCTCGCTCTACCAATCGCGGGATGGGGAACATCACCATCTCCGGCAATTTCATTTGAACTGTCAATGATTACCACTCTCTTATCAAGTTCATCCGCTAAAACACGGGCAATCTCTCTTAAAACAGTAGTTTTTCCGACACCTGGGCGACCCAGCATCAGAATTGATTGACCTTTTTCTACTAAATCGCGGATCATGGTAATCGTTCCATATATCGCCCTTCCCACGCGACAAGTTAAACCGATAATCTTGCCGGCGCGGTTGCGAATGGCGCTGATCCTATGTAAAGTTTGTTCTATTCCTGCCCGATTATCTCCACCGAAAGTTCCCACTCGCACAATGCAATCATCTATTTGTTGCTGGGTAATGGGTATTTCGCTAAGATATTCGGCTCCATCCGGAAAACGTGCTTCTGGGCGACGACCCAGATCCAAGACCACTTCTACTAAACTATCTCTTTGAGGATGCTGTTCGAGCATCTCCCGTAAGTCTTGGGGCAATATGGCTAATAATTTTTGGAGATCGTCTGTAATCGTCATGCTTTTTATGGTGACGTTTTTGGAGATAGGGGACGAGCCAAGGCTCAAGAGGGGCTCAAAATTTCTGATTTAAGCTGGGAAACTAATGAATCAGCAAGCGATACAGCTTGCCAAAGCAGTGTTGGTTCTTCTTCCAGACGAGCATTTACTTTGACACTGGAATTATTCACCTCCTTTTGTTCTAGTTCTTCGAGAACACTTGAGAGCAGTTTTCGGGCGTAGCTACCGTAAGCAACGCCTGCAACGGATGTTTCGGTTCCCAAACGAGCTGATGTATGAGAGATAACATTATTCTCTCCCATAACTTGACTTTTTGACCTCGTTAATTCCTTCAACAATCCCATTGCCCGCAATTTCGGCACGGTGTAATTATTAGTACCACCTGCCAACTGCACATATCCTGGTATTTTTGCTCTCAATACTTTGGCACCTAATTTCACAGTAGCTAATGTGGTACCCGAACCAATATCACCACTCATTGACCTACCGTCGGTTTGCCAGATATTCACGCAATTTAGCGGGGCGATCGCAGCATACAAATCATGTAGATAATCAATCATCCCTTCGCCATTCGGGCAACTGATGGCAACTAATTTCAAATGCCCAATATATGGCAAAATTGTTTGCCACAATTTCTTGAATTCTGCCAAATGCCCGACAGTCGTATGAATCTCTACAGCATCAACCCCAGATTTCAGTATCAATGGTGCGATTACTCCCACAGATGTTGCATAAGATACCGCTTCTATTCTATCATACGGACATACAGGAAGGCAACGACCGCAGCCATAACATTTGTCGGACAAAACCCCATTAAAGTTGTATTTTATACTGTTAAACGTAATCGCTTGTGCGGGACAAATGGTTTCACATGGTCGGGAACATTCAGTTGGGCATTTAGTAGCATTAAATTCAGCTTTGCGGAAGTGGGGGTCTTCACCATCGTTTAAGCTAACCATTAACAATGGGGTTCCTTGATAGGAAAAGCCTCGTTGTCGTGCATTGGCACCCAAAGAAGCAGCAGCTTGTATTGCTTCTCGAGCTGCTCCAATGACAGCTGGATCGGCAGCCACATCTATGCAGTCAGCTCCAGCCAGCGTGTAAGCTAATGTTAAACTTCTAACCGCAGGCAGATGTTGGAAGCTGGCTCCGCAAATCAGCTTGAACCAGTGACCTTCTTTAAGCGATAGTAAGGGGTCAAA
>JBHJOU010000305.1:0-10892 GCA_050329355.1 Rivularia sp. (in: cyanobacteria) | reverse complement strand
TTTCTCATTTC
This sequence comes from Rivularia sp. (in: cyanobacteria), assembly GCA_050329355.1. Lineage (GTDB taxonomy): Bacteria > Cyanobacteriota > Cyanobacteriia > Cyanobacteriales > Nostocaceae > Rivularia. The sequence continues at coordinate 10,881 of JBHJOU010000305.1, read as the reverse complement.
CCCTCCAAAATTGCGCTTTAATTCAAACAAGTAATTTATAAACTTCAATTTGCGATCGCAACGAGCTTGCACTAAGTGATCGCCATTATGCCAACAGTGCTTCTACTGCCATGTGATGATATCCTATTACTAAAGAAATTAATCACTAGATTCTATGGTTTTTGTCGAACGGCTTCGCGAACAAGCAGATTATCGTCTCCTACTCCCAACCTTAAACAATTTTGTATAAATTAAATAATTTAGCTCTAATGGATCAGCTACGGGCAACTCTAACTAGCGATCGCAGCGGCAATTATCGATTATAAATATCCGCCATATCTGAAAAATGCACTCAAGAATAGTAAATCACTATTTCCAACATTTTTCCCAACTAGTTGCTTTTGGGAGTAACTTAACCATTATCACTCAAGCAAACGCTGTTGGAGGGATTAATTTTATCATATTTATCCTCCTCCTAAAGACAGATTTTTGATGCTATCTACAGGTATTGACACCCAAGTGATTTTTTATAGCTTCAACCCAAATAAATCACAGGCATTTTTCGTGGTAATTGCAGCAATTTCATCCAGAGTTTCTCCCCGCAAATTCGCTACTTCTTCGGCTACGTAACGAACGTAGGATGGTTCGTTTCTTTTATGCCCTCGTTTGGGAACCGGAGCTAAAAAAGGACAGTCAGTTTCAATTAAAAGCCGATCGCTTCTTACCATCGTGGCTGATTCTTTGATCGCATGGGCATTTTTGAAGGTAACAGTTCCGCTAAAGCTGACATAAAAGCCTAAGTCCAAAAACCATTGGGTTTCAACTGGCTTTCCACCCCAGCAATGCATCACTCCCCTCACTTTTTCTCCATAACGTTCAATACACTCTTGTAGCACTTGCTTTAACTCTAATGCTGCATCTCTACAGTGGATAATAACTGGCAAGTTCAGTCTTGCTGCTATTTCTAACTGCTTTACGAGTACCATACGTTGCTGCTCGTAATTATTCGCTTTATAAAAATCCAGCCCCATTTCCCCAATTGCTACTACTTTGTCTGAGGAACTAGCTCCCGATTCTATTTCATTGGCTGTTTGGCATGTCCATTTGTGGGCATCTAAAGGATGTAATCCCACTGCAAAGCTAATTTCGGGAAATCTATTCGCTAAAGCTTGGATACCCGAAAATTCCGATGGCTCAACGCATGAATGTACCAGCCGCACTACACCCGCTTCTTGCCATCGAGAACGAACTTCATCCAAATCTGGCTGGAATTGGTCAAAATTAAGATGAACGTGGGTGTCAATCAACTGCATTGATTTTTTTGTCCTTGTTTTAAAGTCAGCAATTTACAAACAATTACTGCTGACTTTATGAGAAAAACTAGAAAAACTAACTATTCACTACTCAGCCTTCTGCCGCTGTTTGTACGATCGCGCTGAGTCTTTTGGCTAAGCGAGATTTTTTCCTCGCTCCATTATTCTCATGAAGAACGCCTCGCTTTACGGCTTTATCAATTTTGCTATAAGCAGCAGACATCTTCAGCAGTACTTCTTGCTTTAATTCCGGTGTTGGTTCGGCTACATAGGTATCCAACGCGGTGAAGTATTTCTTCATCAACGTTCTCAAAGCCGATTTGTAGGATTTATTACGGAGTCGATTGCGTTCTGCAACTAGAACACGTTTGAGAGCAGATCTTGAATTCGCCACAGGTTTTAAGAAAACTATCTATATGTACGCACAATAATAGCCTTACTAATATAGCATCTGATTTGTCAATATGATGATGCTACAAAATAAAATTTAGAAAACTTGAGAAAATTATTCTGACTATTGTAACAGTTAAATCTGGACTTAGATATTTTACAGCATATTTGATCTTTATAAGGCACATTCGGACGGGCAGGGATGTCCATCCCACGCATTGCTTTATAAATGTAATGCTGTAACTGGATTTTATCTCTTGCACCATAGAAATCTATGGTCAAAAAATTACTTCGTTTTTGCCCCCAGGGACTGCAAGTCCCATTCTGATAGCTGAAGTCGATTAAAATGGACTAAAAATATTACTGTTTTAGGTTAGTTATTTTTATTTATCTTTTTGATTATGTAGTTAATTATGCGTAAAGTGCCAAATATCAAGTATTTCGTTGATTTCGAGAGATTTTGAATCGAGGGATAGTTAAATTATCCGCGATCGCCACAAAAAAAATCCCAAAAAACCACAAACCCTAACTTTAAACAGAAGCTTGACTGCGGAGAAATAGGTAAAATATATTACTAATTATTTTTTTTAAATAGCACTTATTTATCAAATGCTGCTCAACAAGCGCTATCGAATAATTCGGAGTTTAGGAAGCGGTGGATTTGGAGAAACTTTTTTAGCTGAAGATACTCAAATACCTTCGACTCGTCGGTGTGTAATTAAACAACTAAAACTAATTCAACATAATCCTCCAACTTATCAACTCGTACAGCAAAGATTTGCAAGAGAAGCGGCGATTTTGGAAGCTCTCGGTGACGGTAGTTCTCAGATTCCTAGTTTATATGCATATTTTCAGGAAGGGAAACAGTTTTACCTCGCTCAAGAGTATATTCAAGGACAAACTTTGAGCGAAATGGTGGCAAGTTGCGGAAGCTTGAGTGAGTTGAGAGTGCGAGAAATATTAGTTAGTTTACTCAAGCTACTTGAATACGTCCACAGTCAAGGCATTGTTCACCGGGATATTAAACCAGAAAACATTATTATCCGCTCGTCAGATAATCAACCTGTTTTAATCGATTTTGGTGCGGTACGGGAAACAATGACCACACAAGTTAATTCTCAGGGAAATGTTACCAATTCTATTATAATCGGAACACCTGGATTTATGCCAATCGAACAAGCTGCGGGTAGGGCTGTTTTTGCCAGCGACTTGTATAGTTTAGGATTGGTGGCAATTTATTTATTAACAGCAAAATTACCGCAAGAATTGCCCACAGATGTTGATAGCGGAGAAATTATTTGGTCTAATATTAACACTCAAAATTCTGTAAGTTCTAATTTTGCAGCTGTTTTGGATAAAGCAATTCGCTCTCACCTCAGAGAACGTTTTTCTACTGCCAAAGAGATGCTCGACGCATTACAACCGCAGCCAACTGTACAAATGATACCGTCACCCCAAGAAATCACAAAACCGACTACAGGGGGAAATTGGTTTAAATCGGTATTAATGGGTAGCGCGATCGGTGGATGTGTGTTATTAGCTTTTGTGTTCATTCAAGAAACACGTCAGTCACAACAAGTTACATTTATAAAACCCGAACCGACAGCAGCAACAATAGAGCCTGTAAATACTCCGAGTCGCCAACCAAGTTCAAATCCAATTATTACAAATTCGTTTTATTTTTTAGCAGATTCGGCTTTTCGAGAGATTAATAATGCTGAGAATCAAATAACAAATTTAAAAAATGCTGGTTATAACGAAGCTGGGAAATTTTGGTTACAAGATTACCCCAATTTATCGGGTAATCCATTCCATCAAGTTTATGCGGCAAAATTTAGTAGTCGTACAGAATGTATTGAGTCGCTAAAAAATTATATTCAAGCTAATAAAAACGCTTATTGTGCTTTGGCAAGTCAAGATGCAAATACATCACCAAATTATTTTTATGGTTCTCAAATAGCAACTCCTAAAATAGATACAAACTCATCACCCAGTCAAGCAATTATAAATTACTATACAACGATTAATAATCGAAATTATGAAAATAGTTGGAATCAACTTTCTGCCAAATTTCAACAAAATAAATCTAACAATAGTTACTCGGAATATGTAGATTGGTGGAATAAAGTTGAACGAGTCGCAGTTGAGCAAACAAATATTTTATCAACAACTTCTAATACAGCCACAGTAGAAGTAGAAATGAAATATTATCTGAAATCGGGGAGAGTTGTTTCTGATGCTCAACGATTTAAGCTTGTGTGGAATACAACCCAACAAAAATGGAATTTTGATGACTCTAGTAAGTTAAATTAAATTAAAGCTTTTATGAATATATGGCTAATCATATTTAAGTAAATATATAGAGGATAATTTGATTTTTTTGTAGCTATAGTTTAATAAATATCAGGTGCGAGCCGATGACGACACCGACACTGTTGAACTATCGCTACAAAGTAATTAAAGTTTTGGCTTCTGGGGGGTTTGGTGAAACCTTTTTGGCTGAAGATACTCAAATGCCTTCAAAACGAAAATGTGTAATTAAACAACTTAAACCTATAAAAAATAATCCGCGAATATATCAGTTAGTGCAAGAAAGATTTCAGCGAGAAGCTGCAATTTTGGAAGAACTAAGCAACGGAAAAAATCAGATTCCTCAGCTATATGCTTATTTTATTGATAATGAGCAGTTTTACTTAGTTCAAGAATATATTCAAGGAGAAACTTTAACACAAAAGCTAGAAAAACAAGGGATATTAAGCGAAACTTCTGTTAAAGGCATTTTAATTAATATTTTACCCGTCCTGGAATACATTCACGGCAAACGTATTATTCACCGAGATATTAAACCCGATAATATATTGATTCGTTATGGTGATGCCCGAAGCCCACACCTTTCGGGTGTATGGCAACCTGTTTTAATCGATTTTGGTGCAGTTAAAGAAGCGATGCAGACGGTAATGGCTGGTTCCGGCGCAAAGTCAATTGTAATTGGTACACCGGGATTTATGCCAGCAGAACAAACAGCCGGAAGACCGGCATACTCAAGTGACTTGTATAGTTTAGGACTAACTGCGATATACTTACTTACGGGTAAAAGTCCCCAGGAATTATCAAGCAGTCCATCTACAGGTGAAATTATCTGGCAGGAGTTTGCTGCAAATATTACTCCCGGTTTTGCCGCCGTTTTAGATAAAGCAATTAAATTTCATTCCCAAGAACGCTTCTCTACTGCGACAGAAATGCTACAAGCTTTACAAATGGTCGGCGTTACTTCCATTCCTGCGACAGTACCTCAGCTTTCTACAACATCAATTAAGAAAAAAGTAATACCTACGACAGTTATATCTATACCATCACCGAGAATACAATCTCAGTCATCAACAATTATACTCAGCGGAGGAATGAAAGATTGGCAAAAAGCGACGATTATAGGTTGTGCAATCGGTGTATGTGTTGTTGGTGGTATGACAATAATTAATAAACAACCAACTGCGATTCAGGCTAATAAAACTATAGTTAAAAACCAAAATGATACTAGAGATTCAGTTAAGTCTTTAGATAATTCTGCGTCGCAATCTGCGGGTTTACAAGCTTCCAGTCAAACTGAATTTTCACTCCCACCGGCATCAATAACAAGAGATGAAGCTATTTCGATTGTGAACCGTTGGCAGAAAGCAAAGCAAGTATTATTTGCACCTCCTTTCGATCGTAGTCTGGGAGCAAAATTAACAACAGGTGAAGCCTATAGAAAAAATATTAGTTCTGGTGGCTCATTAGAATGGTTAGAAAACAACAATGCCTACTATCGATATGGAGTACAAAGAATTGATTCTGTAGAAAACTTTGTTGCTAGTGAAGATAGAGCAATAATTGAAATTACAATTACTGAAGACCGGAAATTTTATAAAAATGAGCAAATTATTTCCGGGGAAAATACGGGTTTTGAGACTAGAATTGTGAGATATTCTTTACAATTAGAAAATGACAATTTAAAAATTTCTGACTATGAAACTATTAACGTTATTAGTAGTCGCTAGATTATTTACAAAAAACTGCAAAATTATTTTTAAATAATATTAATATATAAAAAATGAGAATCAGCGAAAAAAAATGCTCTAATAAAATATCTAGTCTAAAATTTGCAAGTATAGTTACCGGAGTTGCCCTAACTATAACTTGGATTGGGTTAGTGTTATATCAACAACAAAATAACCATAATACTCAAGTCGTCAAAAGACTTAATCAATCAACACCTTTACCATCAGCTATATCATCAAATTCATCTATTACTTTATCTAAAAATACGCAGAATTCGGAATTAAAATACAATATTTCAATTGCTCCACAATTTACTGAAAGTCAAGAATTAAAAACTATTGTTGATCGAGTTGTTAGCTCTGTAAAAGATAAAAACTTTTCAACTAAGCCATTATCGATAACATTAATTAATTTGAAAACTAGGGAATATGCAGGATATCAGCAAGAAACATTTAGATATCCGGCAAGTGTTGTTAAATTATTTTGGATGGTCAATCTTTATGCTCATATAGAAAAAGGTATGTTATCAGAAGTAGATTTTAATCAATATCTAGATGAAATGATTAAGAAGTCTGATAATGAAGCGGCTAGTAAGATTATTGATAAAATTACTAAAACGCAATACCAAGAAAATATTCAAGGAGAAGAGTATAGAAATTGGAAAGCAAATAGATTACAAGTTAATCAATATTTTGAAAAAGCAGGATACGATGAAATAAATCTCAGCCAGAAAACATTCCCGATTCCATATTTAAATCTTTCTATGCCCAAAGGTTCCGAATTAAAGCTACGAGATAATCCTCAAAAACCTATTCGTAATAAAATCTCAACTCAACAGGTTGCCAGACTGCTATATGAAATATATAAGGAACAATCTGTATCGGCAAGTTATAGCAAAAAAATGGCAAAATTACTAACAATTGGTTCTCAAACTAGAAATATAAAAAAAGACGACAAAAATCCGCATGAATTCAATCCCGTGAGAGGATTTCTGAGCGAATCTTTACCAGATGATATTCATTTCAGCGGTAAAGCAGGTTGGACAACTGAATCTCGTAACGATGCTGCAATTATCACTACACCGGATGGCAAAACGGCTTATATTCTAGTTGTTTTTGCTGAAGATAGTTCCTACGCATACGATTGGAAAATATTTCCGCAAATTTCGCGTTTGGTGTTTAATCAGATGATTAATCAAGGATAAGAATTATTTGAAATTTTGTATATACAGCAGGGTAATGGGTAATTAAATCCGTGTAATCTGTGGAATCATCAGTCAATCTGTGGTTATAAATCCCAACTTAACTCGCTGTTTATACAAGAAAGTGAGTAAAATATATGACTGTGTTCCTTTTGACTCACTAGCGCCCTTATTTATACAAATGCTGCTTAATAACCGCTATCGGATTATTCGGACTTTAGGAAGCGGCGGATTTGGAAAAACTTTCCTGGCAGAGGATACCCAAATGCCTTCGATTCGTCCTTGTGTAATTAAACAACTACGACCGATTAAAGACAATACTCAGGTTTATCAGTTGGTACAGCAGCGTTTTGCACGCGAAGCAGCGATTTTAGAAGAACTGGGTGATGGTAGCCCTCAGATTCCGCGATTGTATGCTTATTTCAGCGAGCATGGGCAATTTTACTTAGTACAAGAGTATATTGAAGGAAAAACTTTAACGCAAATTTTGCAAGAAGTTGGTTTAATGGATGAAAATTCTGTCAAAGGAATTTTAATCGGTATTTTACCAGTTCTCGAATATGTACACTCTAAAGGTATTGTTCATCGAGACATCAAGCCAGAAAATATTTTAATTAATGTTGAGAATAAGCCTGTACTTATAGATTTTGGTGCGGTTAAAGAAAGTTTATCGACGGTATTAACTTCTTCAGGGAATGCCACAAAATCGATTGTGATTGGTACACCGGGATTTATGTCAACTGAACAATCCCTGGGAAGACCTATGTTTGCTAGCGATTTATATAGTTTAGGGTTAACTGCTATTTATCTGCTTACAGGTAAAATGCCGCAAGAATTAGTGACTGACCCTATGACTGGTAAGATATTATGGCGGCATTATGCAGCGAATCTTAAAGATGATTTTGCAAGTATTTTAGATAAAGCAATTGGGTTTCATGCTAGGGAGAGATTCAATAGTGCCAGTGTTATGCTAGAAGCTTTACAAAGTGGTGTTTTAAGCGTTCCTTCGAGAGTTTCCCATATCGGGAATTCGGATACTCTCCCTCCCGGAATCACCTTACCACCCCAAAGTTATTTAAGTACTATTTCTATTGCACCACCATCTTCAATTGTCTCTGGTAGCCAAGGGAACGGTAAAGGAATTCTTTTTGGTAGTTTGATTGCGGGTAGTTTAATCGGTGCATCAATCATCATTGGTTTTGCTTTATATAAACAACCCCAAGTAATCACAAAAGAACAAGAACTACAACCGACAACTTTACCTGAAAAAGCTTCAGAAAATTTAAATTTAAATTTAAATAATCAGCCAGAAAATACACCAACACCTAACGTAGCTGCAGCAGAAAAACCAAGTTTAACTCAACCAGTTGCTGTAGAACCAAATCAAACTTTAAAAATAGAACCACCCCTAACATTAGAAACTCCTCAGATAAATAATCCTAACTCTGAACCTCTAATTCCCCAAGAAACTCCATTATCTCCTCCGATTGATTTTACATCGCCAACAGTTCAACAACCATCACCAGCACAAGCAGTAGAGAATTATTACTTAATAATTAATCAAGGTCAATATAAAACGGCTTGGAATCTTTTATCTCCCGAATATAAAGATAACAAACGTTTTCATCCCAACGGTTATTTTTCTTATCTCAGTTGGTGGAAAGGCAAAGTTGAAAGTGTAAATATTGAGCAAGTAACTATTTTAGAAGCAAATCAAAATACCGCTATAGTCGATGCTTCATTAAACTATTTAATGAAAAATGGCCGTACTGTTCCTAGTGCGGTACGTTTATTTTTAGTATGGGATGCTCAAAATAGTCGATGGGTAGTCAAAGATGCGAATTCAAATTAACTCATGGAATCAAATAAGAATAGTCACACATTTTCGATAGACACCTAATTTACTGCTATGATTTTCATGCATTAATGATATTAAATCATGAATAACGAAAACCACCGCATTTATTGGCAGAAAAATACAGCTTTAATTCGCAACCTTTTAATCGTTTGGGCAATGGTATCCCTAGGATTTAGTATTTTGCTTGTGCAGCCTTTAAATACAATCCGTTTTTTTGGCGTACCTTTTGGCTTTTGGATGGCTCAGCAGGGTTCAATCTTGGTGTTTGTAGCGTTAATTTTTATTTACGCAGTGCAAATGGATAAATTAGACCGCAAATATAATATTAAAAGGTAGAGAAATTGTGACAGTTGAAATTTGGACGATTTTATTTGTCGGCATTTCCTTTTTACTTTACATTTATATCGGTTGGCAATCTCGTGTCAAAGATAGTAAAGGATTTTTTGTCGCTGGACAAGGTATACCTTCCCTCGCTAACGGTGCTGCTACGGCTGCTGACTGGATGTCGGCGGCTTCGTTTATTTCTATGGCAGGACTAATTTCAACTTTAGGTTACGATGGCTCAATTTACTTGATGGGATGGACTGGTGGTTATGTACTGCTGGCGTTACTTTTAGCCCCTTACTTACGAAAATTTGGCAAATACACAGTACCCGATTTTGTTGGCGATCGCTATTATTCCCAATTCGCTCGATTGGTGGCTGTGGTGGCAGCCATCTTCGTTTCGCTCACCTATGTCGCTGGTCAAATGCGGGGTGTTGGCATCGTTTTTAGCCGCTTTTTGCAAGTCGATATCAATACGGGTGTAGTCATCGGTATGATCATTGTCGGCTTTTTCGCAGTGTTGGGAGGAATGAAAGGTATTACCTGGACGCAAGTAGCCCAATATTGTATTTTAATTATTGCCTATCTGATTCCTGCGATCGCAATTTCAATTTATCTCACAGGAAATCCCATACCCCAATTCGCATTTACCTTCAGTGATATTGCTGATAAGCTCAACGATATTCAAGTTAGTTTGGGTTTTCAGGAATATACTGAACCATTCACCAACAAATCGATGTTAGACGTATTGTTTATCACTATCGCTTTGATGGTTGGAACCGCAGGCTTACCCCACGTAATCGTCAGATTTTACACAGTTCCCAACGTTCGCGCCGCCCGTTATTCTGCGGGTTGGGCATTATTACTAATTGCCATACTTTATACCACCGCTCCCGCTCTTTCGATGTTTGCTCGTTACAACTTAATTGATTCTCTTCACAATAAAACAGTGACGGAAGTACAACAGCTAGATTGGGCGAAAAAATGGGAAAGTACCGGATTATTAGTTTTTAATGATAAAAACGGCGATGGAAAATTGCAGTTAACTCCAGATAAAGCAACCAACGAAATTACAATTGACAATGACATCATCGTACTTTCCACCCCAGAAGTCGCTAAACTTGCACCATGGGTAATCGCTTTAGTAGCCGCAGGTGGTTTAGCAGCAGCTTTATCTACAGCATCGGGATTGTTGCTGGTAATTTCCAGTTCCATTGCTCATGATGTTTACTATCGCATGATCAACCCCCATGCATCGGAAAGTCGGCGGGTATTTGTCGGTAGAATCATGGTAGGTTTTGCGGTAGTAGTCGCTGGATATTTTGGTGTAAATCCACCAGGATTTGTCGCGCAAGTTGTAGCCTTTGCTTTTGGTTTAGCAGCAGCAAGTTTCTTCCCAGCGATATTCTTGGGAATCTTTGACAAACGTACTAACAAAGAAGGCGCTATCGCCGGAATGTTAACCGGGTTAATCTTCACCACCGTCTATATTATCGGCGTAAAATTTGCCGGAATGCCGACTTGGTTTTTCGGTGTTTCCGCTGAAGGTATCGGAACACTAGGTATGATTATTAACTTGATTGTCACCTTAATAATTTCCCGTCTAACGCCACCGCCACCGGCAGAAATTCAAGCTTTAGTCGAAAATTTACGCAGTCCCGTTGTGGAAGAAGAAGCAGCTGCTGGAGTAGTGCATTAAAGGGACAAGGGGACAAGGGGACAAGGGGACAAGGGGACAAGGGGACAAGGGGACAAGGGGACAAGGGGACAAGGGGACA
>JBHJOU010000624.1:0-4104 GCA_050329355.1 Rivularia sp. (in: cyanobacteria) | reverse complement strand
GACGTTTTTATCTTTGATTTCTTTCGCTTTGCAAGTATTCGCTTAATTCTTGGAGGGCTTAGTTCCCTCCTTTTTATGCAAAAAAGTCCCAGAATAAAGCAGTTATATTCTCCTTATTCCCTATTTCTTTGAAGCTCAATTACAAGCCTTTAATTACTTTTTTGTAAAGTTTTGTAAATTTATTTATCGCAAAAAAATTTTTTTTGTCTATTACGTGGGATGATTAATTAGAGCAAGAGTTAGTTTTATATAATGGGAATTTTTGCACTTTTTTTATTTTTGCATAGATTTCCATTATAAGAAAATAAATTTAGATAAAATAATAATATCAAAAAAAGTCCCCAAAAAAAAATTTTTTTCGAGATAAATTAAAAAAAATCAAAAAAACAGTCTTTAGGGGATTAAATTATAAAGTTCTTGTGGGATGGGCAAGCCGTTCGAGAGATATTTTCAAATTAATCGGATTTGCGTAAAATTGATATTTTGCTTACTCCCGACAGCGACGGGGATTCTTCTTATTGCTGTTTGAACTTGAGATTAATTGTTTGAAATCATACATAACCGAATAATAAACAATTAATTATCAAGGTTATAAGGATAATATCAAGCAAATATAGTAACAGTGAGTTTACGGATAACAGAGGATAGTGAAGACAGGTAAAATATAGCGATATTGACTATATAAAAACCGTAGTGGAAAAACAGCATAATATAGATGAAGTACAAGAGCCAATAAAGAGCGCTTCACCGGAAGTTCGCCAAATCATCGAGCGAGTATGGAATTTAGAAAAAAGCAGACTTGATAAAAAAAGTTTCGGTCATATAAACGAAGATATTTTAGCAATAGTAAAGGAAGCAGTAAAATGAAACTGACTTCCATAAAGCTTTGTAACTTTCGTTCTTTTTACGGAAAAACGTGTGAAATGACTCTTGCAGGGTCAAACTCAAATAATACAACTATTATTTACGGTAATAATGGAGCAGGTAAAACCAGTTTATTGAATGCATTTACCTGGGTATTATACGAAAAATTCAGTGCAGCCTTTGCTTCAGTTGAGCAACTTGTCAATAAAAGGGCGATCGCCGAAGCAAAAATTGGGCAGAGCGTAGAATGTTGGGTAGAGTTAGCGTGGGAACATGATGGTAAACGCTATCGAGTCAAACGTCAATGTCGGGTTTACAAAAATCAACAAGATTATGATGTTGGTAAAACAGAATTATATATGCAGGTAGCGGGAGATGATGGAAAGTGGTATTTGCCACCCCAACAACCAGAAGAGATTATCGGACAAATTTTACCTGCTAGTTTACATCAATATTTCTTCTTTGATGGCGAAAGAATTGAAGAAATAGTTCGTTCAGATAAGAAAGCAGAAATTGCAGAAGCGACTAAAATATTTTTGGGAGTTGAAGTAATCAATCGTTCAATTAAACACTTACAAGAAGCGAAAAAGAGTTTAGAAAACGAATTGAAGATAATTGGTGACTCAGAGATTAAAAAACTGTTAAAACAGCAAAATAAAATTGAGCTTGAAATTGAAACAATTGACAAACGGAACCTAGAAATTATTCAAGAAATAGAATATGAAAATACCTTTAAAAAAGAGACTAGTAAGCGTTTACGTGAATTGAGTGCAGCGAAAGAATTACAGGAAAGACGACAGGAATTAGAGAAACAGAAAACCTTAAATCGAGATAATTTGCGACATAGTAGAGAAACCCTAAAAAAAGCAATTTCAGCACGGGCTTATACAGTATTTTTACCAGAAGCAACGGTACAATTTCGAGAAATTATTGATAATTTGAAGCAAAAGGGAAAATTAACCAAAGGGATTTCACGGGAATTTATTCAAGAGTTATTAGATTCAAGTAAATGTATTTGCGGGACAAGTTTATTTGCAGAAAATCATGCTCGTATAAATGTCGAAAGCTGGTTAGATAAAGCTGCGTCATCCGAGGTTGAAGAAACAGCAATCAGAATGAGCGCTCAAGTTGATCAAATCAACAAACAAGCAGCAGTATTTTGGGAAGAGATTGATCAAGAACAAGCTATAATTAATAATTTAAGAAAAGTTATTGCTGAAATTGAAATAGAGTTAGATAGTATAGAAGAAAGATTAAGAAAAGACCCTAGTGAAGAAATTCGCAGTTTACAAAAACGTTTAGATAAAATTGAAGAAAAAATTACAGAGCTAACCTTAGAAAAAGGTGCAAATCAGCAGAAAATAATTAATTTAAAATCCGAATCAGAAAGTTTAAATAAACAAATTGCCAAACATAAATTAAACGAAGAAAAGCAAATTTTAGCACAGCGTCGTATTAGCGCAACTCAAGACGCTATTGATAGATTAACCCAAGTAAAACTGCTGCAAGAACAGCAATTCCGTTTACAATTAGAAAAACGAGTCCAAGAAATCTTTAGCGAAATATCCTTTACACCTTATATTCCGACAATCAGCGAAAAATATGAACTAACGCTGATAGAAAAAACTTCTGGTTTAGAAATGCCAGTTGCAGCATCCACCGGAGAAAATCAAATACTCAGCTTATCATTTATCAGTAGTATTATCGATCGAGTGCGGGATTGGAGTCAAGATAAAATGCTAATGGTAACAGATAGCAGCACATTCCCGATTGTCATGGATTCACCTTTCGGTAGTTTAGATGTAATTTACCGAAAACATATAGCTCAAATCATTCCCAAATTAGCAAATCAATTAATAGTGTTGGTAACAAAAACTCAATGGAGGGGTGAAGTAGAGGATGAAATGTCATATCGAGTCGGGAAAGAATATGTATTGACATATTATTCTTCCAAACCCGATTGTGAAGAAGATTTTATTGAATTGAATGGGGGAAGATATCCTTTAGTGAAACAAAGTCCGAATGAGTTTGAATATAGTGAAATAGTGGAAGTTGACAGGGAATGAACAATTAACATTATATTGTAGGGTGTGTTATGGCACGAGAAAATTTGATTTTAGGTCATAGATTTAAAAATGCCGTAACGCACCATTCTTCTGATGCTTGACGCTCTTAGCGCTGAGGAAATAATTGAAGAGAGTTGGTAATTTTAGGCAAATGTAATAATTAATAATCAATATGAATTGATAACTGATAACTGATAACTGTTTACTGATAACTGAAAATGGCTGAAACTGGTAGAATCAGGGTTGCAAAAGATAAAGCGGAATTAGTACAGAGTTTAACATCTTGGAATGGTGCAACGGGACCTTTTGAAACTTTTGCGGATGTGGTAGTTTTTGCGGCTACTTTGGGTAAAAAGCATAATCGCCGCGTGGCTTTGGGAGAGATTTCAAAAAAAGAACCTTCGCCAATCAAAGTTGAAACTTTTGCTTCGATGGGATATGACTGGGTAATTAAATTGATCGGGATTACTGTAACTAAGGATATAAAAGTACTGTCAGTAAATCAGGAAGAGTCTCAAACTCAACGCAATCACATTTTTGAAGAATATACGAATGGTGGTTTGGAAATATTGCAAACTGAATTACGAGGTGCAGTAGATTATACGGAAAGGCTGTTGTTGATGCTGACTTCAGAAAGGTTTAAAGAAGAGAAACAGGAAGAGGAATTTGATTTGAGTAAGTTTCTTGCTTGAGAATATTTTTATAACCGGGGATTGAAATCGCAGCTAAACAGAAAAAAATCAACCTCAGAGCCACTTAAAAATTTGTATCACAACCATTTCTACTCCACGTTAGCGTAGCGTGCGCCTTCGCGCATAGGTGGACTTCGTTTGTGTAGTAGCGGTTTAAACCGCCGGTTTGAATATAATATTTATTCTCACAAAACACTCGGCAATCCCACCTGCTTCGGCTGCACAAATTTACCTTGAAAATCCACAGTTTGCTCTTCAAAAGTTCTGGCTTTAGCTAAATCCGTCCTAAGTTCGGCTCGTTCCATTTTATCTTTAATTCCACCCAACATATAAACGAGTAACCTTGTTGCTAATTCTTTTCCGGCAACTAATACCCGCTTGCGATTTGCGTCATATAAAACGCCATACCAAACAGATTTAGGAAATTCCATTCCACTAAAACCGCCTTTACTATCAAAGAGTCGCAGCTTTTCAAAAATCTC
>JBHJOU010000274.1:0-3860 GCA_050329355.1 Rivularia sp. (in: cyanobacteria) | reverse complement strand
ATGTTGAGCAATTAGCTGTCGAAGAAGATTTACTCGCAGAAGATTTAATAGAAGAAGATTTATTTACAAGTTTCTCAGAACAAGATAATTTAAATTTACTTGAAGTCGATAATGATATAAATAATCCTTTTGCACAACCATCTTCAGAAATAGATTACACCGAATCATCTTTTGATTTGGAAATTGCAGCAGAAATAAGTCCCCATAAAGATTCATCACAAGAGTTAGAAAATATTACAACTAATTCCGAAGCCCAATTAATAGATGACTTATTTTCCCAAGATATTGCTTTTGATGACGAAATTAGTTTACAAGCAACATCAAAAGAAGAAAAAATCACCTTTTTACCTTTTAATTCCCAGTCAAATCAGGAAGAAGAACTAAAATTTGATGATTTTTCTGACTTAGAATCCTTACTCGAACAGCAAGAATTCCCAGATGCAGAATTTGCAGCTTTAGAAGATTTACTTGTTTTCAATAATGACCAAGAAAACGATACACCAGTTGCAGTAAATACCGAAGATACCTCAACCATCAATGATGAATTCAGCGACTTAGAAAACCTACTTAAACAAGCGAATACATCCATACCCCGTACAAGTCAAAGCAACTCCACTTCTGCTAAAAATACTCGTAGTAGTAAAGGGGAGCAATTAATGCGGGTGCCGGTGAAGCATTTGGATAACTTGAGCAACCTGGTAGGGGAATTGGTAGTCAATCGCAACACATTGGAACAAGACCAAGAAAGAATGCGACAATCCCTTGATAACTTGCTCCATCAAGTACAGAATCTTTCCGATGTCGGTGCAAGAATGCAGGAACTTTACGAGCGTTCGTTATTAGAAGCATCTTTACTCGCGAGTCGTAAAGATAACAGTGGCGGTGGTAATTATAATTTCAATACAGATAGGGGTTTCAGCGAATTAGAAATGGATCGGTTTACTCCTTTTCATACCTTGTCGCAAGAAATGATTGAATTGATTGTCCGCGTAAGAGAATCAGCAAGCGATATTGACTTTGTTGTTGAAGATAACGAAAGAGTAGCGCGTCAGTTTCGTCAAGTTACTTCACAATTGCAAGAAGGAATAACGCGATCGCGAATGGAAGCGTTTTCTCAGGTAACAACTCGTTTGGAACGAGGAGTACGAGATAATTCGATTAAGTGCGGTAAGCAAGTGAATTTGATTATCGAAGGTCAGGATACTTTAGTTGATAAAATGATTCTTCAGTATCTGACAGACCCTTTGACTCATTTATTAAATAACGCCATTGTCCACGGTATTGAAACCCCTGAAGAAAGAGAATCCAGGGGTAAGCCTGCTCAAGGAACAATCAAAATTCGCGCTTTCCACCAAGGTAATCAAACTGTGATTTCCGTCAGCGATGATGGTGCTGGGATTGATGCTGAGAAAGTCAAGAAAAAGGCGGTCAAGGTTGGTTTAATTACAGCGGAACAAGCAAAAACTATCTCCCGAATGGAAGTCTACGAGCTATTATTCCATTCAGGTTTCAGCACTAAAGATGAAGCCGATCAACTTGCAGGGCGTGGTGTCGGAATGGATGTAGTTCGCACTTCCATCAGTGAAATCCGAGGAGCAATTACCACCGATTCCAGTTTGGGTAAGGGAACTAAATTTACTATTCGTTTACCGCTAACCTTGAGTATTTGTAAAGCTTTATGTTGCGTTTCGGATAAAGCTAGAATTGCTTTCCCCATGGATGGTGTGGAAGATACCATGGATATGCCGGTTAAAAGTATTCGCGAAGATGCCGATGGTAAGAAATATATACTTTGGCGCGATCGAAAACTACCCTTCCGTCCCCTCAAAGAGTTATTAACATTTAACCGTCTCCTGAGTCGCGGTATCGTTTACGGTGGTAATAGAGATGATGATATGCTTTCGGTAATTGCAGTGCGTTCGGGAAATACGATGATTGCACTGCAAATTGACCAAGTTTTGAGCGAGCAAGAAATTGTCATTAAGCAATTTGAAGGACCTGCACCAAAACCTGTTGGTGTAGCAGGTGCTACCATCCTCGGAGATGGTCGAATTATGCCAATTGTTGATGTACTGGAGTTAATTGACATCTTTGAGGGTCGGACATCAAAACAAAGTACTGTGAGTCTTTGGGAGCAAAAAGATACTCTCATACCTGTAGAACCTGCGGATGCCAAAATTGACCCCACAGTTTTGATTGTTGATGATTCAATTACAGTACGAGAGTTACTTTCTCTTACCTTTACTAAAGCTGGTTATCGTGTAGAACAAGCCCGTGACGGACAAGAAGCCTGGGATAAATTGCGTTCCGGTTTGCCTTGCGATATTGTCTTCTGTGACATCGAAATGCCCCGTTGTGATGGGTTAGAATTACTGTCGCGCATTCAAAAAAACCCGGATTTGAATAATTTACCCATTGCCATGTTAACTTCCCGTGGTGCCGATAAACATAGACAAATGGCAATTCAATTAGGTGCAAGTGGGTATTTTACTAAGCCTTATTTAGAAGAAGCTTTACTTGAAGCTGCTGTGAGGATGCTCAAAGGTGAAAAGTTAGTGGTTAGTAGTTAGGGAGTAGTATTAAGAAGTCGGGTTTTTTAGCTGCAATATCTGTAGTATCGAACAATCATCGTAAAAACCCGACTTCTCACCCCACAGGCTATTTCTGATAACTATTGGAAGACTGTTTAACACAAGCTTGTAAAATCTCGACATCTTTGAGCCAAAACACTCCCCCACTTTGAAATTCTACACTCACAGCAAGGGATTCCGAAAATCCTTGCTTTTTAAAGTGAAATGGTACTTTACAAAGATGCCAAATTGTTGTACCTTCAGCCGATGCGTATTGATTGGAAGTCCATCCAGCAGAATTTCTAGCGCTCAAAGTAAGTTTTGCAGGCTTACATAAATTTGCAGTCTTAACTTGAGCCTGACACAATAGCAAGCATTCCGATACATTTGGTTCGGCAATTTCAAATAGCAAAACTTTTTTTTCACCATAAGATTCAATTTTCCAGCAGTCTTCTTCAATCGTAACTCCATCTATAGAAATCGTTTGAACGGTTGAAGGGTGAAAAGTACGAATCAATTCAAACGCTCCGTCGGGTTCTGGAACTTTAAAAAATTCTTCGATTCCGTTCATAAATGACTGAGCTAAACCTAAAACGCTTGATTCAATACCTGACTTGATTCCTGCTTCCACACTAGCTTTAAATTCATCAAACCATTCAAACATCACTCACCTCCATTCAATTCAATGGACGAAAATAAAAAATTCTATATAGCCTTAAATTACCCAAATATTTCTGGAATAAATCAAAAAATGCGTAAAAATTGAATTTCATGTGTATATCATTGATAAACGTTATGCAATATAACGAACTTTCTGTATATATTTGAAATTCAATATCAAGCTTGAATGAAAAAATTGTTTTCGCTTCTACCCAAATTTTTAGTAATCTTTTTGACAATAGTTATTATTTGTACATTTTTGTACTATGTAAAAGTAACTTCTTCCCAGAAAAACATGACTACTGTACACAACTTAAACTATCCAGCAACTAGCAAAAGCCAACAAGTTGATAATTACCACGGTACTGAAGTTGCAGACTCCTACCGTTGGCTGGAAAATCCCGATTCTCCAGAAACTAAAGCTTGGGTGGAAGCACAAAACAAAGTTACTTTTAGTTTTCTTGAACAAATTCCCCAGAGAGAGGATATCAAGAAACGTTTGACAAAATTATGGGATTATGAAAAATATGGCGTTCCTTTTAAGGAGGGGAATCGTTATTTTTATTTTAAGAATGATGGTTTACAAAATCAAAGTGTTTTATATACTTTAAAAAATCTTGACGATAAACC
>JBHJOU010000182.1:0-2512 GCA_050329355.1 Rivularia sp. (in: cyanobacteria) | reverse complement strand
CCTTTGGAAGGAACTGCTATTCCCGGTCTAACTGGTGATAATATTTTAGTTTCCGATGCGATTCCAGTAGGTACGCAACTTGATGGTGTTGTAGTTCCTCCGGGTTGGACAGCAGTTGTTACTACCATCCCTGTTAGTACAATAGCGACTAAAGCTACTTGGCAGGTTTTAACAGACCCCAATACTATCCCACCTAATGTGACAAGAGTCGGTTTTGTCCGTACTGGTAGCATCGCTCCTGGACAACAAGTAAATGGATTCAAAGTAACTGTCAAAGTCACGAGTACGGACTCTTCAGTAATAGTTGCTAACATTGCTCAATTATTTGGTGAAAGTCCCACTGGTAAGGATGTTTACGATGAATCTGGTGATAACGACCCCAGTAACTACAATCCGCAAACTCAACTTTTCCCTGGTACGACTACACCGGGTGAACTTCCCCCAGATGATTTACCTGATGGTGAAATTGATGACGGTTCCATTAACCCGACAGATACCAATGGTAACGGTATTCCTGATGAAGCTGAGACTCTCGGTGTTGATACCCAGAATAACAACACGGGTACGGGTGAAGGTGGTGAAGTAAACATCTTCACAATCAGTCAACTGGGAGATACTTCGTTATTAAATGGTCCCAAGGATGCACCAGATGCGGTTGCAGAGAATGATAATAATAAAGATTTTACTAATAAATCTTCGTTGGTACCTGCGGGAACTAAACCTGGTGAAGAAATCGACCCAGATGGTGTGAGCTTCACGAATACAGTTTTAAATACTGGGCTTGCTGCTGCTGATATTGTCTTACAACCTATTACACCAGATACTGCAACTGACTTACCTGATGGTACGGTAGTTACAATTACTTATGATAGTCAGCTAGCGACTTATACATACAACGGTGGTACATTCACTATTCAAACTGGTCAAACCCCAGTTAAGATTAGTGGAGTTGCACCTAATGCTACTCAAAATTATGGTGTGGAAATAAATCTACCCGCAGGTACCAAACTTTCTACCGACACTGATGTACAACGTGGTTATCCAGTACCGATTAAAGCCTTCGTTGATAATGATGGGGATAATACTCCCGATGACGACGGTAATGGAAATCCCGCAGAAAACATCACCATTGACCGAGTTTACACTGGCTATCTACAAATGGTCAAAGAAACCCGCGTACTTAAAGGTACTGGTCCAAATGTGGCATCCGGTGATGAAACATTCAGTACTACTCCTAAGAAGCCTGCACCTGGAAATATTTTAGAGTACCGCATTACTTATAAGAACATTTCCGAGCCTCAATCTGGTACAGACAACGTTATCTTGAACGCTAGTGATATCAAGATTACTGAGGATGGTACGGATGACACACTCGGTAACAACTGGGCGAAAGATAATGATAATAATGGAGAAATAGACACTAGTAATATTACTGGTTCTGCAAAAGATTCTGGTAATGCAAGTATTCAGTTTACTCCCAATGGAGACCAGACAGGTACAACCCCTACTACTGACGTTACCAAATATGTCGTCACAGTTAGTAAAGACCTTGCACCTCAAGAGATGAGAACCTTTATCTTCCAGCGTCGGATTAATGGTACTGGATTGACTGGTAATCCCCCAGTACCACCAGCACAACCGTAATCAGGGTTAACCAGGAGGCTGAGCCTCTAAACCTAGTTCCCAGTATCGGTTCCTGGGAACTAGAATAAGTAATAATTTTTTTCAGGTAATGAATATGAAGCGTTCTTCTGTGGCAAGTTTAGGTGTAGTTGCATTAATTGCAGGTTTAACATTTGGGAATCAGATTCCTGTAGTTGCTAATCTATTTCAGGATGGGGTTGCTATTGCTCAAAATGCAAAACAAGGACAAGTAAATTTACGTTTGAAAGCAGAAAAGAAAATTGTCCAAAAAGATGCTCAAGGTAAGCAAAAAGTAATTTGGCAAGAATTACAAAATGGTTCTAAGGTACAGCAAGGAGAAATACTCCGTTACTCGATATCGGGTGCAAATAATGGTGAGAAAGCGGTTAATAACCTTGCTATTAATCAACCGATTCCTAAAGGAATGATTTATGTACTTAACTCTGCAACTGTCAATAAAAGTACGGGCGCACAAATTACTTACAGTATTAACGGTGGTAAGACTTTTGTCAAAAATCCCACTGTCGAAGTGAAATTACCTAATGGGCAGGTAGAAAACCGTCCCGCTCCCGATACTGCTTATACTCACATTCGTTGGAATTTCGGTAAGTCAGTTCCTGCGAAAGCCTCTGTTGATGGGACTTATCAGGTAAAGGTACGGTAAGTCAATTTTAGATTTTAGATTGAACAAAGTTAGCAGTATTAATAGTCCACCACATTAATTTTGCGGGGTCATCTATTTGTAGTGGGAGCGTCTCGCTCCCTAGTGGAATGACTTTTCCGCGAAAAGATTACCGAAAAAAACCGCAGAGACGCAGAGAACACGGAGAAAAGAGATCAACAGAGATAACTAATGTGGTGGACTATT
>JBHJOU010000232.1:0-5683 GCA_050329355.1 Rivularia sp. (in: cyanobacteria) | reverse complement strand
CAGAAACGTCAAGCAACAAGAGCGCGTCAAGAACTAACCAGCCTACTCTCCAAAGCCGGAGGAGTAGGTATTGTTTTAGGGATTTTAGCATTTTTTGCTGGAGGAATTAAATTAGCGATTCCCGCTGTGATGGGTGTAATAGTGTTAGCACTTTCTTACAAATACCCCCGTCAAGCTTTATTTGGGTTTGTTTTTTATGTGCCATTTTCAGGTACTGTTACCTACCTACTCGGTGGAAATGCCATACTTCAATTAGCTAAAGATGGGTTTTACATTCCGGCAGTTATAGCATTGTGGCAAAAATGCCGTCAACAGAATTTACCTTTTATCATTCCTACAGGTATTAAAAAACCATTACTTGTTTTATTAACTTTATGTATTTGTACGCTGTTGTTTACTAATGCAGTACAACAATTTAACCCACCTCCTCCACCATTATTTAAAACACCAGAGAAAGAAATACCTCTTGGTATGGGGCTTTTGGGACTCAAAGTATTTATGGGTTACATACCGTTAATTACCTGCGCTTACTATTTAATTCGCAATAAAAAAGATTTTTTATTCGTATCGCGTCTTCAAGTCTTCTTAATACTAGTTTGCTGTATTTTAGGAGTTATTCAATATGCCTTACTACTTGTAGGGATTTGCGAAGGAACTCGTAACGCGACAGGAGTTGATTTATTTAAAGCCACATTAGAAGCCCGATGTTTTATTGGTGGTGCGTTAGTTTATAGCCCCAGTCAAGGAATGATTCGATTACCGGGTACTTTTGTCGCACCTTGGCAATGGGCGTGGTTTTTAATTTCTAGCACCTTTTTTACCTTCGGTACTGGCTTTAGCGATCCTTCCTTCAAATGGCGCATGGTTGGTTTGCTTTCTTTAGCAATGGTGTTTGTCAATGCGGTGATTTCCGGACAAAGAATTGCTTTAGCCTTAGTACCGGCTTGCTTAGTATTATTACTGATACTTACAGGTCAACTTGCTAACCTCAAGCGGTTCGTTCCCATTTTCGGCGGATTAATCTTGATTTTGACAATTGCGATCGCAAGTAATCCAGCAGTTGTGCAAGAAAGACTTGATAGTTTTATCAACCGTTGGAATGCTTCACCACCTTATGAATTTATTACTCAGCAATTTGAAGAAGTTGCTCACAATACCAAAAACCCATTCGGTAACGGATTAGGAAAGGCTACCAATTCCGCGAGGATAATGGGACCGACTAAACTGGTGGAAACCTATTATCCCAAAGTTATGTATGAAGTGGGAATTTTGGGAGTATTAGGGTTTTTGGGTTTAGTCACCAGCTTAACAGTTTGTGCCTTCAAAACTTACCGTAAAGTAAAAAACCGTAATTTCCGTGGTTACGGAGCAGCTTTATGGGTGTTTATATTGTTTATAAGTTACAACACCTATTACTATCCTTTAGATGTTGATCCGGTTGCTGTTTATTATTGGTTTTTCGCAGGGGTGCTTTTCAAATTGCCAGAAATAGACAAGCTAGAGAGACTCAAAGAGGAACAAAATCAACAAGTGCAGGAAGCAGAAGTAGAAGCAGAAGTGGAAGTATCTACTGTTAGAAAACGCAAACAGAAAGTAGCACAAAATCCGCTATGAGGGAGATGGGGAGATGAGGGAGCAAGATGCTCCCACTACAAGTATTTTCCTAACTCCTAACTCCTAACTCCTAACTCCTAACTCCTAACTCCTAACTCCTAACTCCTAACTCCTCTAATCCAAAATCTAAAATCTAAAATCCAAAATTCCTATATGTCAAATCCTTTAATTTCAGTAATTATACCAACCTACGGGCGCGAGGAAGCTTTGCGTGATAGCATTGCGGACGTGCTTAAACAAGATTATTCTAATTATGAAGTTTTGGTGGTAGACCAAACCCCAAAACACAAACCTGAGATTGAAGCTTATTTAGAATCACAAGCAGCCGCCGGAAAAATTCAATGGTACCGTTTGAATTGGGCTAGTTTACCGGGTGCGCGAAATTATGCGGTAAGACGGTGTGCGGGTGAGATAATTCTATTTATTGACGACGATGTGGTGTTGGAACAAGGCTTTTTAGCAGCCCATGGGAAAAACTACGAAAACCCGGAAATAGGTGCTGTTGCGGGAAGGGTATTTGACCGGATGAAAATGGAAGATTCTGCAAAAGGTTATACTCAGGGTGACGGTAATTATACAGAGATTGAATATCTACCCCCCCAAGCGATGGACCCCGGAGTTGCGTGGTACTACATTGATTTGGTACATACGACAAAACCCCAGGAAGTTTTAACCGCTAGGGGTTGTAATATGTCTTTCCGTCGTGAATTGTTTGTTAAGTACGGACTGCATTTTGATGAAAGATTTCGCGGTAGTGCGGTACGAGAAGAATCGGATTTTTGCCTGCATATTCGCAAGACGGGGTATAAAATTTGGTATGACCCGGAAGCGCATTTAGTGCATTTAGGAGAAGAGACTGGTGGCTGTCACGATATCAGTACTCGTTCTACTAAATATCAGTTTACCTTTTACCATAACCATTTTTTATTAGGGTTAAATAATTTGACTGCTGCTCAAGCTTTGCGTTTTTACGCTCGTTTGTTTGACTGTCACGTTCTTGGAAGACCTCCTTGTCATAAAAGCGGTTCTCCGATCAAAATTTTAACTCGCGGTGTTTTTTATATTTTGGGCTTTTTCAATGCTTTAGGAACTGTGATTCAGTCATTGTGGAATGACGGTCAAATTTATACTCAGGGAGATAAGCAAATTCAGGTGATGGAAACAAGTTCTAAAAGTCCTGTGGGGAGTTTTTAATATACGGATGATTTAACCGCAGAGACGCGAAGAGCGCTGAGGAAAAAAGTTTTTTAGAGAGGGTTGAAGAGAAATAATATTTTCTCTTAATTCCCTATTCCCTATTCCCTATTCCCTATAATTATGAAAATATTAGTAGCTAGTCATACATATATAGTCGATTTAAATTGTGAAAAATTACGGGCTTTATCTCGATTAGAATCGGATATTGAAGTAACAGTAATTGTACCAAAAAGATGGCGACCTGGGGGAGTGCAAAACAAAATTATTCAAACTCAATTTCGGGATGAAGGTAATTTTCGGATAGTTCCGGTTTCTAATTTTAGTCAAAATCATCAAGGATTGCTTACTTTTGGTGCGGATTTAGTTCCTTTATTACAAGAATTTCGTCCCAATATTATTCATGTTGAACAAGGTTCGAGGGGTTTGGCTTATGCGGAAATGATTACTTTAAATGGATTATTGGGGTTGAAAGCAAAAAATGTTTTCTTTACTTGGTGGAATTTACCATATAATTTAAAATTTCCAGTTTCTGTGCTAGAAAACTATAACTTAAATAACAGTCACGGGATAATTTCTGGGAATCAAGATGGAGCGGAAATATTACGCGATCGCGGTTATCGAGGACCGATTAAAGTCATGCCGCAATTAGGTGTAGATGAAAGTTTATTTACGCCGAAATCACAACCAGAATTAGCAAAAAAGGTGGGAATTGAACCAAATGAATTTGTTATCGGGTTCGTCGGACGTTTTGTACCTGAAAAAGGTATTATGACGCTTTTGGATGCGTTAGTTAGTATCAAAGATAAATCTTGGAAATTATTACTTTTAGGAAGAGGAGAATTAAAAGACGAAATCAGCAAAAAAGCAGTAGAAAACGGGATTCAAGACAAAATTAAATTAGTTGAAAGTGTTCCTCATGATCAAGTTGCAGACTATATTAATTTAATGAGTACCTTGGTGCTACCATCAGAAACAACGTATAAATTTAAAACATTAACTTCTGTAGGTTGGAAAGAACAATTTGGTCACGTAATTATTGAAGCGATGGCTTGTAAAGTACCTGTAATTGGTTCCGATTCCGGCGAAATTCCTCACGTCATCGGTGACGCTGGATTAATATTTCCTGAAGCTAACGTTAAAGAATTAGCTGATTGTTTGCAACAGTTGATAGATAACCCAGATTTAACAGAAAATATCGGTCAAATGGGTTATGTAAAAGCAATGACACAATATACAAATACAGCCTTAGCAAAACAACAATTGCAATTTTATCAAGAATTAGTTAGTGGATAGTGGATAGTTGACAGTGGATAAACAACTATCAACCAACAACAATCAACTATCAACTATCAACCATCAACTGTCCACTGTCAACTGTCAATTATGAAAATATTACAAATAGTTCCTTCAATTTCTCTAATTTATGGTGGTCCTAGTCAAATGGTATTAGGACTTGCACCGGCTTTAGCAAAACAGGGTGTAAAAGTTACAGTTCTTACAACTGATAGTAACGGTGATACGGGACAAAAAGCTTTGGATGTTCCGCTGAATTCTCCAATTCAACAAGATGGTTATGAAATCATTTATTTTAAATGTTCACCGTTTCGGCGCTATAAATTTTCTGTTGATTTATTAAAGTGGTTAAATAATCATGCTCATGAATACGATTTGGCTCATATTCATGCTTTATTTTCTCCATTAAGTAGTACCGCTGCTGCTGTATGTCGTGCTAAAAAACTACCTTATATTTTACGTCCTTTGGGGACTCTTGACCCAGCAGATTTACGTAAAAAAAAGCAATTAAAACAACTTTATGCAGCTATTTTAGAACGTCCTAATATAGCAAAAGCTGCTGCAATTCACTTTACTAGCGAACAAGAAGCAAAGGTTTCCCATAGATTTGGTGCGATTACCAAAGATTTAGTAATTCCCCTTGGTGTAAATGATGGAGGGAAGGAGAGATGGGGAGATGAGGGGATAGATATTCGTACTCAATATAATATTCCGGAAGATAAACCTTTAATATTATTTATGTCACGGATTGACCCTAAAAAAGGGTTAGATTTATTAATTCCGGCTTTAGAAAAATTATTAAATGAACAGTTAAACTTCCATTTTATTTTAGCTGGAACTAATCCTCAAGACCCTAGTTATGAGAAAAAAATCAACTTACAAATTCAAGCTTCACCATTAAATAAACATACTACCGTTACTGGTTTCGTCACCGGCGAGTTAAAATATGGTTTACTCGAAGCTGCCGATTTATTCGTTTTACCTTCCTATTACGAAAACTTTGGTATTGCTGTAGCTGAAGCCATGGTAACAGGAATTCCCGTGGTAATTTCCGACCAAGTGCATATTTGTCAAGAAGTTAGTAGTAGTCAATCAGGGTGGGTAGGTACAACCAATGTGGAATCAATTGCAGATTTATTGCGAGAAGCCTTAAAATACCCAGAAGAAAGACAGCGTAGGGGATTGCAAGCAAGGAAATATGCTTTATTGAACTATAGTTGGGATGCGATCGCGCAAAGAATAATTGCAGCATATCAAGATATTATTAAGGTTAAAGGTTAAAGGTTAAAGGTTAAAGGTTAAAGGTTAAAGGTTAAAGGTTAAAGGTTAAAGGTTAAAGATTAAAGGTTAAAGGTTAAAGGTCAAAGAATTATGAAAGTAAATGGCGCTTTATTACCGCTGCTACACAAGCAAAGTCCGGCAAACTGGACTAATGAATTTTAAACCCACCTTACGGCGAATTTTGTCTGTGTAGACGCGGTTTAAACCGCCATTTATAATATAATTCGACTCAACTTTTTCTTCTATTCACTTAATGTATACTAAAATATTTTTATTCCGATAGTTATATGTTTAAATA